>JADGHY010000014.1 GCA_019683625.1 Thermoflavifilum sp.
CTTTTCCTTCCACCAGTGCTGCAACTGCTTGCGCAGTTCCTGTTCACGAGGATTAGGTCCTGGCGTGTAAAAGCGTTTGCCTTTAAGCGGGTCGGGTAAATATTCCTGATCCACAAAATGGTCGGTAAAATGATGGGCATACTGATAGCCTTCGCCGTAATGGAGCTTGCGCATGAGTCCGGTAGGCGCATTGCGCAGGTGCAGCGGCACGGGGAGTGGGCCATATTGATCCACAGCATCCAGCGCCTGCTGAATAGCTTCGTAGGCTGCATTGCTTTTGGGAGAGCAAGCCAGGTAGATGGCACATTGGGAGAGGATGAGACTGGCTTCAGGATAGCCAATGACACTTACCGCCTGAAAGGTGCTGGTAGCCAGCAGCAGCGCATTCGGATTGGCATTGCCAATATCTTCTGCAGCTAAGATCACCATTCGGCGGGCGATGAATTGCACATCCTCTCCTCCGGCAATCATGCGCGCCAGCCAATATACCGCAGCATTGGGGTCGCTGCCCCGGATAGATTTGATAAAAGCAGAAATAATATCGTAATGCTGTTCTCCTTGTTTGTCGTATAAGGCTACCTGTTTTTGGGCCACCTTCATCACCAATTCGTCGGTGATGACCAGTTTTTGCCCGGCAGGTTGGGTGGCCAGCAAGCTATCAACGGCCAGTTCCAGCAGGTTCAGCAGCCGGCGGGCATCGCCTCCCGAGAGCCGCAGCAGGGCTGCCGTCTCCCCAAGCTCAATAGGCAGGCTGCTAAGCCAGGCATCTTGCCGCAAGGCTCTGTGGGCAATCTCGAGCAGGTCAGCGTCTTTTAGTGGATAAAGCACATACACCATACATCGGGAAAGCAGGGCAGCATTCACTTCAAAAGAGGGATTCTCTGTAGTAGCCCCTATCAGGGTGAGCACACCCTTTTCCACCGCTCCCAACAGGGCATCCTGCTGGGCCTTGTTGAACCGATGGATTTCATCAATAAACAGCACAGCCCCGCCCTGCTTTTCAGCTTTTTCGATGATTGTTCTCACCTCCTTTACTCCAGAGGAGATCGCGCTGAGGGCATAGAAAGGCTTACCCAGCTGAGTAGCAATCACTTGGGCTATGGTGGTCTTGCCCACTCCTGGCGGGCCCCAAAAGATCAGAGAGGGCAGATTTTGCTGCCGGAGCGCCTGGCGCAGGCCTGAGTCGGGTGCAGTAAGATGAGGTTGGCCCACCAATTCATCGAAATGGCGGGGGCGCATGCGTTCTGCCAGCGGTACGGGATGGCTATCCATAGGGAGAGTTTCCCGCAAGTTAAGTTGCCCACACGAGTCTTGCGGCTGTTTTCGTGCGGATTATTTCCGCAGGCAAATATGAAGTTCTTTCAACTGGGCTTCATCTAAAGGTGAGGGTGCATCGAGCATCATATCGCGTCCGGCATTATTTTTCGGAAAAGCAATGAAATCGCGGATGGTATCGCTTCCCCCCAGGATGGCACATAACCGGTCAAATCCAAAAGCTATGCCTCCATGCGGCGGGGCACCATATTCAAAAGCGCCCAGGAGGAAACCAAACTTTTGACGGGCTTCTTCGGCAGAAAGGCCAAGGGCTGCAAACATTTTCTCCTGCAGATCGCGCCGGAAGATACGAATGGAACCACCACCCACCTCTTGTCCGTTAATCACCATATCGTATGCGTTGGCTTTGATTTGTGCGAAGGGATGATCCTGATAATCGGTGCCGGGAGGAATAATCGGGCTATGATTAATCATCAGGGGGATATGTTCGGGTTTAGGAGCGGTGAACGGGTGATGGCGTGCCACCCATCGGCCGGCACTACCTGGCAAGGCGTCTTCCTCGCTGTATTCAAACAATGGAAAATCTACAACCCACAGAGGCTTAAACACTTCCCTGCTGCGCAGGCCCAGCCGGCTGCCCATTTCCAGCCTAAGCTCTGCAGCAGCCTTACGGGTTTTATCTTCCCTGCCAGCCAGTAACAATATCAGATCACCCGGTTGCGCCCCGCAAAACTGCTGGATCTGTTGAAGCAGCTGCTGAGAAAGATATTTGTCGGCCGAGCTTTTTAACAAGCCATCCGGCTGATAGCGAACGTATAGCAGGCCCTGCATGCCAATCTGGGGGCGTTTCACCCACGCCGTCAGCTCGTCTAACTGTTTGCGGGTATATCCGGCTGCATCGGGAACCACCAGAGCCAGGATGGTTTCGGCCTGATCGAACACAGCAAAACCCGTGTGGGCAATGCCTTCACAATAGCTTGTGTTGCGCACCTTCAGGTTGTGCAATGGCATGTCAAAGCGCAGGTCGGGCTTGTCATTGCCATATCTCCACATGGCCTCATCCCAGCTCATCCGCGGAAAAGGGTCTGGTAGGGCAATGCCGGCCACCTTGCGAAAAACATATCGCATCATGCCCTCAAAAACCTGCAATACATCTTCCTGGGTCACAAAGCTCATCTCACAGTCGATTTGCGTAAATTCCGGCTGGCGATCGGCGCGCAAGTCCTCATCCCGAAAGCAACGCACAAGCTGGTAATACCGATCGAAACCGCTTACCATGAGCAATTGCTTGAAGGTTTGCGGTGATTGCGGGAGGGCATAAAACTGATGAGGATTCATGCGCGAGGGCACCACAAAGTCGCGGGCTCCTTCGGGAGTGGATTTGATGAGAAAAGGCGTTTCAATTTCCACAAAACCCTGTTGATCTAAATATTCCCGTACGGCCCGGCTGGCCTGATAACGAAGCAACAGATTGCGTTGCAGCGAAGGCCGGCGCAGATCCAGAAAACGATATTTCATCCGCAAATCTTCCCCGCCATCAGTCTCTTCTTCGATCGTAAAGGGAGGCGTTTTAGCCGGATTTAATACTTCATAATGCTGTACCACCAGTTCAATATCACCCGTAGGAAGCTGGGGATTTTTGCTGCTGCGTTCCACCACCTTGCCCGATACCTGAATCACGTATTCCCGGTTGATGGGCTGCGCATCAAGCTGGGCATTCAGCTTTTCCTGAAATACCAATTGGGTAATACCATAGCGATCCCGCAGATCTACAAAAGTCATTTTCCCAAATTTTCGGATGCGTTGTACCCAGCCTGCCAGCATCACCTCTTTGCCTGCATCCGACAGGCGTAACTCCCCACAGGTGTGTGTACGATACATAGAGAAAATTTTTGTGATAAGGGCACAAATATAGGAAAGCGCTGCCGATACCCTGTTTGAAAAACCAGGCCTTCGGATAAAACAGTGCGAAGCAAAACTCAGAGGGATTGTAAAAAGGCAATTACAGCCTGGCGTTGGGCTGCCGTAAGCTGCATGAAGCGGTTTTTAGCTGCCTCGGCTTCGCCACCATGCCATAAAATGGCTTCTTCCAATGTACGCGCCCGGCCATCGTGGAGATAATAAGGCATGCCATTGGTTTTGGGAAACAGACCGATACCCCACAGAGGAGCCGTGCGCCAGTCCTGCCCTCCGGCCCGGTAGTCAGGCCGGCCGTCGGCCAGTGCTGGCCCCATATCGTGCAGCAGCAAGTCTGTATAAGGATGAATGCGCTGATGGCTGAGTGCCGGAAAATGCACATCCGTAGCCGTATATAAAGTGGGAAGATGGCATTTGGCACAACCGATCTGGTTAAACAATTGCTCACCCATTTTTACTTCCGGGCGGGTAACGTCTCTGCGGGCAGGAACAGCAAGCGTTTCCACATAAAATTTTACGGCATTTAACAGGCTATCCGGCAATTCCGGATCATCGGCCAGATGATCGTCCTGGGGTTGACCGGCAACGCTTTCGTCGGGGAAAACAGCATTGGTGACGCCCATATCCTGCTGAAAAGCACCGGCCACCTGCACAAGCAAACTGCCCACATTGGCTTTCAGACCAAAACGCCCGATAACCTGCTGACCGGAAACCGGATCATATACATAATTGGGACGGCCCTTAATACCATCCCGATCTGCATCTTCTGGGTCGGCATGTGCCAGTATTTCTGCTTCCGGCACGCGGGCCAGCAACCCTACGCCAAACACCGGCGGAGCCATCCGCGGGGAAAACAACACATGATCGGGCAGGGGGCGATAAGATTGGCTGATGGTATATGTCGGTACATGCAAACTCACCGTGCTTCCATCAGGGTATTGCACCAGGCTATCCCGATACTGCACGGAAATTTTTGCTTCGGGCTGAGTGCCCAAGATGCTGCGGTCTTGAATCTGCAACCCGAACCCCGGCACCGGAACCGGCCCTCCGTGCGAATCCTGACCGGGGATACTCACCCGCATCAACATGGAAGAATTGACTTCCCCAAAACTTGGCGTACCCTTACCATCATTATGATGACAGGATATGCAGGAAACATTGTTGAAAACGGGCCCCAATCCCGGAAATAAAGGGGCTGGAGCGGCTACAAAATTTTGCTCAAAAACTTGATCCCCTTTCTCATGTACATGACTGTCCCAGGCGGAAAGGCCAGGAATGGGATGGCTGAACGACTGTGAGCTCAGGTCAAATACGGTGGCCATACCACCCGACAAACGCGGATCAAAATCTTCTTCCGGAAACAAACCCGGCTTGGTACACAAAATGCCCAGACAGGTGAATAGGAGTAAGCATCCTATCACAAACCATTGCTTGCCGATCTTCATATCTGCTTAAGATTAGTCTTTCACATATTGCTGCCAGTAGTCCTGCAAAGCTCCGCTAAGCGTGCTTTCCAAGTTGGCCAATGCTTCCATGGCATTGGAAAGTTGGGTGCGTTGCAGGTAAATGGCCTGCTCAAAGGGCAGGCTCACCTGCTGCAAGGATTGGATGGCGGCGGTGAATTGCCGGCGGATCTGGTTGTCGAGCGCTACATTGTGCAAGGCTACCAGATCGGTAAGTCCCTTCCCGTCTACACCCGCATAATCGCCCAGGTACACCTGCTGGGCGCCCACAATATTATTCGCAAAGTCTTGCATGGAATTGTGGGAAAAAGGTGATTCGGTGATTAAAGAATCACGCCTGGTGAACGGTTCAGCTATTTTACCATTGCCCACCTCATCACAAATGCCCGCCACGGCGCCGGTGATGGCCTGGATAGCTTCCAGGCGCGACCGGTAACGGGGACTGCCCTGACCTGCTTGTTGAATGATTGCGGCAAAATTTCCACCCTCGGGAATCCAGCTCTGGTACAACTGTGAGGTATTTTGTACCACATCGGCTGCCAGGGCGGAGAGATATTGCTTTTGCCTTTCGGTAAAATCGGCAGCCCTCTTGTTGCCATCTTTTCCCCATAGCAAATATTCCACCGGGTGAAAGCCTCTTAGCGAAAGATCCAGCTGCTGAATGGTTTGCACAGTTAGCGGTTCATTGCTGGCCAGAAGAGAATCCATTTGCACGTAATCCACCGGCCAGGTGTCCATTCTGGGGTCGTATTCATTGTCTTCCACGGGGCCTAATAAGAAGCCCTCACATTGTTCCCAGGTTTGCCTTAACTGCCGCCAGCAGAGGCGGGCTTGTTCCAGCAACGGGTCGGAAGGAGTCTGGATAAAGGCTTCTATGCTTTGCTGCAGCGAATCAGCCCTTGCCTGCAGGAGTGCATATTGCGGAATAGCCACCACCTGCACGAAATCGTCTAACACTTGCTGTTCCAATGCCTGTTGGTTCAGGGGATTCACCTGGTCTTCCTTTTTGCAGGCAAACAGGCTAAGCGAACAGAGTATGATGCAAAACAGGACATTCCTGATAGTGTGATGTGAGTGTGTCATAACTACTGTGTTTACATGAAACCATTGAATGATTAGGATTCCAGCATCCAATCCTGCAACCCAATGTGCAGGATACCTTGCCGATCGGGCTGAGCAGGCAAATGGATCAAAGGTTGTTGGGCCGGGCCCTGAATCACATTGCCCTGGCTATCGAAACGGCTGCCATGCAGCGGACAATAAAAGCTGTTGCCCGTAAGGGTCACGGGATTACGCGCATGGGTGCACATCAACAAAAGGGCCACGTACTGGCCATTCGTCAGGCGACGGACGGCAATACGATAGCGTACTCCTGGTGCTTCCACTACGTGAAAACGTTCATCTTCCAGTATGCTTTCGGCAAGTTCTACTGCTCTGCCCTGCATTTTTGCCTGCAATACCTTGCTTGTCGCGCATGCACTCAGGCTTTCAGCTAGCCAGCCGGCAACCATTGCCCCAAGGCAAATGCTGCAGGATTCCCGGATAAAATATCGTCTGTTCATTTTCGCTTGGTTAAAATGAATAACCTATGCCCAGATTTAGAAAACTATTGTTTTGCTGGTAAGGAGGCTCAGCGGGATTGGGATTGACAATCAGATCTGGGTTTTGCGGGCCCGTATGCTGCAACCGCACATCTGCTTTAATGACCACATTCGGAATGGGTAAGTAGCCCACACCCACGATGAGATGAGATTGCCGAAGGGTGCCATCGTAAATGGCATTGGCAGGGATCCGCTGATTAAGGTCGATCCATTCATACCGGGCAAATAGATTTAATTGCTGACGCTGCAGCCGTTCGCTTAAGGCCTGGGCAAACAGGTTGTAAGCCAATTCCACATAAGCGCCATACATCCCTGAAGCCACATTGTTGGCATAAGCCTTATTGACCGCATCGGCGTCAGGGAAGCGAATATAAGCTCCCAGGGCTTTGGCATGGAATCCTGCATACCGGTATTGCAGATCGGCTTCCCCCAGATACATCGGCAAGGCAAACAAGCCATGAGCCAGGCCTAGGCTATCGGATGCGCGTTTGTTCAAGCCATTTGTTCCGCCCACATAGCCCGAAACCTGGAATTGCCAATTGCCGGTATTTGCACGCAGCGAGGCCGTAACAGCCAGGTTATTGGCCGTTGCATCTTTGCCCTCAAAACGTCCCTCCCGGATACCGGTGCCATGGCTGAAATCGGCAGCGTCGAGGCCATTCACCAGGGCCACCGTGTATTGCAAAGGCCATGCGGAGAGGCTTCCATAATAGCCAACCCCCAGTTCACGCCAGGTGGCCGGAATCACCAGCTGTTCCACCAGCGGCCTTTCCACGCCATTGTAATTAACCGGCAAATGATCTTCATTCAGCAAGCCAATGCGTGGAATAAACAAGCCGGCCACCCAATAATTTTGCGGATGGCGTTTGCTGGAAAATTTCAGATAGGCTTGTTCCATGGCAACTTCCCCACCCTCATCTCCTCCTTCTACCTTGGCATCTTCCAATTCTAATTCTGAGAAAAATGCAATCTGGTCATTGAACTGATGCCCGACAAACAGTACCGTGCGTACCAGATTCAGGTGCGACACGCCCTGGTCAACATCCCGTTGATAGGCCGCTTCGCCATATCCACCTATGATAGTGGACGGCCCCAGACTCAGGCGTCGGTGCAATGAATCCTCACTGGTAAGTGCGGTTTGCTGCTGAGCTTGTGCAGCATAGTTGCCCAAGCAGCATAGGCTGGCAACGAAAGATGCAACAAGGATAGGTAAAGATCTCCGATTCATCTGGTTTGAATTTAGCTTTTACAATCAGGCTGCAAAACAACGCCTTGACGGCGCAATCCGCTCGATGAATCGGGAAAAATCATTTACGCAAAACGGAAAATTTGCCGGCTGGGGTTTTAACCGCCGGAAGCAGTAGCCGGAAGCAAGGCCTCGCAAATCTGCCTGACGAGGCCGGGACCCTGGTAAACAAAACCGGTATAGAGTTGGATTAACGAAGCTCCGGCATCTAACATGGCGCGGGCATCGTCCGGAGAGAAAATCCCTCCCGAGGCAATAATAGGCAAACGCCCTCCGGTTTGGCGGGCAATATAGGTAACCATCTGAAGGGTTCTGGGAAAAAGGGGCCTGCCGCTAAGGCCACCGGCACCAATTTGCCGGAGGACATGGCTTGGCGTGCACAGCCCATCCCGGCGAATAGTGGTATTGGCCGCTATAATACCTGCCAGCTGAAACTGCTGGGCCACATCCAGCAGCTGATCCAGATCGGGCTCCGCCAGATCCGGCGCTATTTTCAACAACAGCGGCCTCGGCACAGGTTTGGCCTGATTTAGGGTTTGAAGATGCTGGACAATCTCCCGCAGCGCATCACGCTGCTGCAAATCCCGCAAGCCCGGCGTGTTGGGCGAGCTCACATTGATCACAAAATAATCTACCGTATCATAGAGGGCTTCAAAGCAAATTCCGTAATCGATTAAAGCTTGCTCGTTCGGGGTTTCTTTGTTCTTCCCGATGTTGCCACCGATGATCAGCTGCTTGTTTCTGCTGCGGATCTCGCGCAGCCTGGCGGCTATGGCAAATACGCCATCATTGTTAAAACCCATGCGGTTAATCAATGCTTCGTCGGCCGGCAGGCGAAACAGGCGAGGCCGTGGATTACCGATCTGAGGCTTATGGGTTACTGTGCCAATTTCCAGAAAACCAAAACCCAGTGCAGCTAACCATTCCACGTATTTCGCATTTTTATCAAACCCTGCCGCCAGCCCCACCGGATTAGGAAATACCAAACCCATAACTTCTCGCCTTAAACCCGGGTGGGACAGGCAATAGCGCCGGATCAGCCACCGCCTGCCTATACCCAATTGATGTACTTGCTTCACGGTTTGCATGGCCACATGATGGGCCTGCTCGGGTGGGAGAAGAAAGAGTAACCTGCGAAGGAGTGGATACATAGGGATAGTTAGGAAGTTCTGTCGATCGTGCCTGTAAAAATAAGCACATTCGCGGAATCATGACGATTGGAGTTTTTATTGTAAGTTTGAATAAACGATGCTTATGAGCCAGGAAGCCTATATTGTAGCCGGTTACCGGACGGCCGTCACCCGGGCCAAGCGGGGAAAATTTCGTTTTGTTCGCCCCGACGACCTGGCAGTACGGCTCATTGAGGGTTTATTGCAAAGTGTACCCCAGCTCGATCGCAAGCTGGTCGACGACGTGATTGTGGGTAATGCCGTGCCGGAGGCCGAACAGGGATTGCAAATCGGGCGAATGATTTCGGTTCGTGTCCTGGGCGAGCAGGCCCCGGGCATGACGGTCAATCGCTATTGTGCCTCCGGATTAGAAACCATTGCCATTGCCACGGCAAAGATTCGGGCCGGCATGGCCGAATGCATCATTGCCGGTGGTACTGAAAGCATGAGCTGGGTGCCCATGGGAGGCTGGAAAACCGCTCCCAGCTACGAGGTAGCCAGCGTACATCCCGATTACTACCTCAGCATGGGGCTTACCGCCGAGGCCGTAGCAAAAGCATACCACATCAGCCGGGAAGACCAGGATTTGTTTGCCCTGCGATCCCATCAAAGGGCCTTATTTGCCCAACAGCAAGGATATTTCCGCTCCGGCATCTATCCCATTTCGGTGGAACAGGTAACGGTACAGGCTCAGGGCAAAAAAGAAGTGGTGCAGTATGTGGTAGATCAAGATGAAGGACCCCGCCCCGATACTTCTCTGGAAGCATTGGCTAAACTTCCTCCTGTTTTCGCTGCCGGCGGCACCGTCACAGCAGGTAATTCCTCGCAAACTTCCGATGGAGCTGCTTTCGTCATCGTGATGAGCGAACGCCTCTGCAGCCAACTGGGACTGAAGCCTTTGGCTAGGTTGGTATCTTGCGCAGTAGCAGGCGTGCCTCCCCGCCTGATGGGCATTGGACCCGTTGAGGCCGTGCCAAAGGCTCTCCGGATGGCTGGGAAACAATTGGCCGACATTGACCTGATCGAGTTGAATGAAGCGTTTGCCGCCCAAGCCGTAGCTGTCATCCGCCAGCTGAATCTCGACCCGGAAAAGGTGAATATCAACGGTGGTGCCATAGCATTGGGCCATCCACTCGGCTGCACGGGATGCAAACTCACGATACAACTGCTCAACGACCTGCAACGCCTGAATAAAAAATATGGTATGGTTACAGCCTGCGTGGGCGGTGGCCAGGGCATCGCAGGAATATTGGAACGCGTCTAAAATTTTCCAAGCCGCACCGTATCTTTGTGGCTTACCACATGAAAATGGGGGGACTCGTTTCCGGCATATCGAAAATCAAACCCCTGCTCAGCCTTCTGCTGCTGAGTATTTTCCTATACAGCTCCACGCCCCGTTCCCTCCTGCATGAGGCCTTTGCCCATCATCATGATACCGTAGATCATCCCACAGACGGACAGGCCCAGGTCAGTCCCCGGCATGTGCATTGTGCCTTCTTACACATGCACCTGACACCCTATACACCCCCTTCTGCAAGCTTCGCCATTATCAGCAGCTGGGTGGTTTTCTCTTATCAGCTTCCCGGCTATCATTCTATCCATTCCCTGCCCGTTGCCTTTAAGCGGCTCAGAGCCCCGCCCTCCATCGCATAGTTCCATCCTGCCAAAAGCAAGAGTTTCCCTTTTTTCCTTCAGTCTTTTAAAAACTAAAAACCTGCTCATATATGCGTTTCAAACTATGGATTGGCTTATCCTTTTTGCTGATGATCAGTGCAAATTGCCTGGCTATAGCGGTAAACAATAATATCCTCCAGGATCATATCCTCACCGGGCAAGTGATTGACTCGGCCACACACCAGCCCCTTGCCGGCGCAACCGTGTTGATCCCGGATTTGCATACCGGCACCATCTGCGACTCGGCGGGCCGTTACGTACTCAACCACCTTCCCGAGGGCAAATATTTGGTGGAAGTGCGATTCATCGGCTATACCACGGCCAGCAAAGAAGTGTTTATCCAACAAAAGACCACCGTGCTGAACTTCACCCTTTCCCCTTCCCTGGTGGAACAAAGTGAGGTGGTGATTACTGGCCAGTCACGTGCCACCGCCATCCGGAATACACCCATCCCTGTGCTGGCCATTAACCGGCAATACCTTCAGGAAAACTTAAGCACCAATATCATTGGCAGTCTTACCAAGGTTCCGGGTATCAGTGCAGTATCCACGGGTCCTAATGTATCAAAGCCCTTTATCCGGGGGTTGGGGTATAATCGCATCCTTACCCTTTATGATGGCCAACGCCAGGAAGACCAGCAATGGGGAGATGAACATGGGGTAATGGTAGATGAATATAACATTGAACGGGTGGAAGTGATAAAAGGGCCAGCAAGCCTCACCTACGGCTCCGACGCGCTGGCAGGCGTCATTAATCTGATTCCCACCCAGCCGGCCCCAGAAGGGAAAACCATTGGCAGCCTGCTCAACGAATACCAAAGCAATAACAACCTGATCGGTAATTCCCTGTTTTTTTCCGGTAACCATAAGGGCCTGGGTTGGGTGCTGCGCGGCTCCCATAAGATGGCAAAAGATTACCGCAATAAAATCGATGGCCGGGTGTATGGTACCAACTTTCAGGAAACGGATTTCAGCGGCTCCTTGAGCAAAACGCTCTCCTGGGGATCAACCCATCTGGATCTCACTTATTTTGACGACTTGCAGGCCATCCCGGATGGCAGCCGCGACTCTGCATCCCGCAGGTTCACCAAGCAGATTACCGAAGCCGATACTTTCCGCCCCATCGTTTCCTCAGCTGAATTGAACAGCTATAGCCTGCCAACCCTTCACCAGCACGTGCAACATGCCAGAATTTACTGGGCAAATAGCCTGAATATCGGCTCATCGGCCCTGGATGTAAATTTGGGTTTCGAACAAAGTACCCGCCGCGAATACAGCCATCCCCAATATCCTGATGTGCCGGGATTATATTTAGTTTTGAACACCTTCACCTACGACCTGAAATACCATTTTACGCCCTATGCTGGCTGGCAGACCACGCTTGGCCTCAACGGCATGTATCAATATAATAACGCCATGAAGGGTACCGAATTCATTATCCCTTCCTACCGACAGCTGGACGCAGGTATATTTGCCATGACCCAAAAATCATGGAACCACCTGCACCTGCTGGCAGGCATGCGATTGGACACCCGCTATTTTCACCAGCAAGCCCTCTATAGCTATCCCGACGCGCAGACAGGGCTCGACAAAGCCAGTCCAACTCCTCTCTCTCCCGGAGATGAGCCCGAATATCAGGCAAGCACCCACCATTATGCCGGATTTTCCGGAAGTGCCGGCCTATCTTATCAGCTCACACCCCGGCTAACGCTGAAAGGCAATATTGCTCAGGGATACCGCGCTCCGAACATCATCGAAATCTCGGCCAATGGCGCCCATCCGGGAACGGGCATGTATCAGTTGGGCAACAGCAATTTCAAGCCCGAATTGAGCCTGGAAGAAGACCTGGGTCTGGCTTATGCCTCGCCTCATTTTTCCGTGGATCTATCGGTGTTTAATAACGATATCAGGCATTATATCTACAATGCAAAGGTGCTGAATGAAGCCGGACAGGACTCCGTGGTGATCCCGGGCTATCAAACTTTCCAGTTCCGCCAGGGACATGCCCGGCTTTACGGCGGAGAATTGCATGTGGACATTCATCCGCATCCGCTCGACTGGCTGCATCTGGAAACCAGTCTTTCTTTCGTAAATGGCATCAACCAGGATGCCGGCCATTTAAAATTTGGCGGCGATAGTGCCAAATATCTTCCCTTTATTCCCCCTTTGCATGGGTTCACCGAAATCCGAGCCAACCTGCACTGGCATCATCTGCCCCTTAAAAACAGCTATTTTGCCCTCCAGGCAGCATATTACGCGAGCCAGAATCATGTGCTGCTGGCTTATGGTACCGAAACGCCTACCCCAGGCTATACCTTGATTAACCTGCTGATGGGCACCGAGCTGACCAATCGCAAAGGAAACAGCTACCTGCAGCTTTACCTTTTTGCAGATAATCTGTTCAACAAAGCCTATCAAAATCATCTGAGCCGGCTCAAATACATGGAACCCTATCCCAATGATCCAAGACCTTATCATGGCATCTATGACATGGGCAGAAATATAGGCATCCGGGCTGTTGTACCTTTTTCCTTGTGAAACTTCGCTTCGGGCTGCCTCATCAGGCAGCCCTTTTTGAGCATGCTCCAGAAAATATCTGTACCTTTGCAGGCCAATAAGTTCGTGGAAATATGCCAGGCAAGCTCAAAGAGGTGCGTAACCGCATCAAATCCGTACAGTCGACCCAACAGATCACCAAGGCCATGAAGATGGTGAGCGCTGCAAAATTGCGCCGTGCCCAGGATGCCATTATTCAAATGCGCCCTTACGCCCGCAAATTGCAAGAACTCTTGCAGCACATCGTGCACAATTATCAGGGCGATGCCGGCCGCCAATATATCATCAACCGTCCCGTAGAAAAAGTGCTTATTGTGGTCATTACTTCTGACCGGGGATTGTGCGGAGCTTACAATGCCAGCCTGATCCGCCTGGCCAAACAACTGGTTCACGAACGCTATGCTGCACAACAGGCACGCGGACAGGTGTACATCATGCCTATCGGTAAAAAAGGATATGATCATTTCGTGAAATATAAGTTTCAGGTGATCCCCGACCACTGGCAGGTGTTTTATCACCTTAACTTTGAAACCGTACGCCAGGCGGCGCATACCGCGATTCAGGGATTCTTAGATCACCGCTGGGATGTGGTGGAACTGGTGTATAGCGAGTTTAAGAATGCAGCCACCCAACGTTTTGTGGTAGAACGTTTTCTCCCTGTGGAGCCGGCACAAGCCCAGCAGACAAAGTCGCACATCAACTTCTTGTTCGAACCCAGCGAGGACCAACTCATTGAAGAACTCATTCCCAGGATTTTAAATACCCAGTTTTTCAAAGCCGTGCTGGATGCCCATGCATCGGAACACGGTGCCCGGATGACAGCCATGGATAAGGCTTCCGAAAATGCAAGCGAGATTCTCAAAACCCTTCGGATCAGCTATAACAGAGCCCGACAGGCAGCCATCACAACCGAATTAACGGAAATTGTCAGCGGTGCAGCGGCCCTGAAAGGTTAATTGTCCACCCCGGTGCATATCTTCTGCAAGCAATTTCCGGGAAAGCCTGTAGATTTGAAAATGCAGCCTGGCAAACTGCCTGTGCCGGGCAAGCAGAAACGCAAAGTTTGATTGGAATAGAAATCCCTTGTGCCACATGGAATTAACAGCACTGATCCCGCACGTAGAAGCATTGATTTTTGCATCAGATCACCCGCTTGCCCTATCTGAGATCACCACGCTTGTCAATAAAGCTTTCGGGTTTATGGATCACCTCATTCCGGATGATCAGGTGGAAGCAGCCGTACAAGCCGTGGTAGAAAAATATGCCCATCCCAGCTTTCCTTTTGAAGTAAGATACCGGGGAGGTGGCTACCAGTTTTTAACGAAAAAAGATTATTTCAAAACCGTAGCTCAGCTTAATGGGGATAAGTTTTTAAAGCGGCTTTCTGCCGCTGCGCTGGAAACCTTGGCTATTATTGCCTACCGGCAGCCTGTTTCCAAAGCTGAAATTGAATACATCCGCGGCGTAAATGCCGATTACGCCATTCAGAAACTGCTGGAAAAAGAATTGATTGTTATTTCCGGACGAAGCGAGGATCAACCCGGAAAACCTTTGCTCTACAGTACTTCCAGGCTGTTTATGGATTATTTCGGATTAAACGGTCCGCAAGATCTGCCACCCTTGCAGGAATTCAGTGAAGAAAGCCTGATGCAAGAGTTGCACTTGCCCGACCCAGCTTTGTCCTCAGCTGAATCGGATACCGCTTATGTGCAGAGTGAAAATGGAAACCTGCAAACTCTTTCTCCACAGAAAAATGCGACCGACACCGCCAACACAACGGCCGATGAAGCCTAATCCGACAGCTTGGTGAGGCTTCCCCAGCCAAGGCCTATTTCTCAGCCAGAGGAAGCCTGATAGAATTGTGCACTTGTACAGGCTGAAAATGCCATTCAAACACGTGCCAGGGATCAACAAAATGATAATGAATTTGCATACCCGAACTGCGGCAAATTTCCCGGACAATCGACAAGCCTAACCCACTGCCTTGCCCAGGATGGCTACGCGTACGATACCGGTTAAATAAATCATCTTCCAGCGGTTGGGCAATTCCCGTGTTTTGGATGCGCAATTGTGCAGATTCCAGCCAAATCCCAATAGCCCCACCTTCCACATTGTGCCGCACAGCATTAGATAATAAATTTCCGATCAACACATCCGCCAGAAAAGGATGCATCCGCACCACAGGATAAGCATTCACTTCATAACGCAAGTGCAACCCACGAGCTTCTATTAGAGGCTCGATGAGCGAGATATTCTTTTGTACAAGCTCTTGTACTTCCACGTCTGCTATTTCTTCAAACTGGCGATGTTCAATGCGGGTAAGCAAAAGCAAGCTTCTGCTGATGCGGGACAATCGGCGAATAGCTTCATGAATATGTTGCAACTGTTCGGCATGTGCTGCGTTGAGGTATTTGTCTTGTAACAAACAATCTATCTGTGATTGAATGATAGACAAAGGTGTCTGCATCTCGTGAGCCATATTCTCCGTAAACTCTTTTTCATGCTGATAGGTGGTAACAATATGCTTGGTGAGCAGATTTAAGGTTTGATTCAGCTCGCCAAACTCTTGAATAGGAAGTTTTTCAGGTAATTGAAGAGCAGTCTGCTGGTTAAGCTGAAATACTTTTAACTGTTGCAAGGCCTGATAAAAGGGTTGCCATAGCTTCCCAGATTGTATTCGGCTAAGCATAATCCAGCCAATGAGTAATAAAGCCCACAACATGCCTATGGTAAGGATAATGCTTTGTATCAAATCTTCACTGTCAATTAACGACATGCGGATGAGTATCTGATAATAATGATTGTCCGAAGCAATGATGCCCGATAACACCCGATAGGGTGTTTGTTCCTGATTTACAGGATTACGTGCATAAATTGTATAGAATTTATCCGGTGGAACCTGTTCCGGACGCAGGACTGGCTTGACGACTAAATTGGTTTGCC
Organism: Thermoflavifilum sp.; assembly: GCA_019683625.1. Lineage (GTDB taxonomy): Bacteria > Bacteroidota > Bacteroidia > Chitinophagales > Chitinophagaceae > Thermoflavifilum. The sequence goes on from JADGHY010000014.1 coordinate 15,844, forward strand.
AAGTGGATGATTGTGCAACAGAAAAATCAAACTGATGTTGCTGTATCTGCTCTGTTATTAATTGTTTTTCATGCAAAAGCCACTCGTCAGCATCCTGGATGAACAGGTAATGAATCAATACATAACATAGGGGTACGGCAATCAGCATCATGATGCTGGCATAAATCACATAGGTGCGCGTGGAACGAGTGAGCAAACGCATGCATCAACAAATAAAACGATATCCTATGCCATAGACAGATTTAATGCAATCCGTACAACCTTTCTCAGCAAGTTTTTTCTTTAGGTTTTTGACATGTGCATACACGAGATCATAATCATCAAACCAATCCTGATGCTCCTGGCAAAGATGTTCGGCCAGTGCTTGTCTGGTAATCACCCGATTTTTGTTGGCCAGGAAAAATAACAACAAATCATATTCTTTTCGGGTAAGGTTCACGGCATACCCGTTCACACACACTTCCCTCCGTTCCAGGTTCACATAAATATCCCCTGCCTGGAGATTATTCATGCCCTGAAATTGTTTTCTGCGGATAATGGCATACAGGCGCGCAGCCAGTTCGGCCATGTGAAAAGGTTTTGCCAGATAATCATCTGCACCTAACTTCAAACCCAATATGCGATCATCAACATCGCCACGTGCCGAAACCACAATCACACCTTCTTGTTTCTTATCTTCTTTCAGGATTTTCAGCAGAGTCAATCCATCACCATCCGGCAACATAATATCGAGCACAATAGCATCATAGTCAACCTCATCCAGCAAATGCAGCGCCTGGCGAAAATCCCCTGCCGACGCGCATTGAAAGCCAGCAGCCTGCAAATATTGGATCATGCTTTGCTGCAAAGCTTTCTCATCTTCAACAATAAGTATTTTCATGGCTTCTGCAATTAGGCCTGACAGCTAAGTTCGTTCTGCATGCTGAAGAAACTCTGAAACCGGTACCTGCTGATGATACATTTTTTTCCAGGCCAGAAAACCCAACCAGGCAATGATCACGTAAAAGATATTCAATCCGCAGAATAAATATAACTTTTTAATGTAAAACATGGGAATATCCACGGCATCTGCTATCAGCAAGGCAAGCCAGTTTTCAATCTTCCTCCTGGCCAGAAGCCACATGCCGGTGGCAGCCATGGCCGAGGAAAAAGAATCGAGTCCGGGAACATTGTTGATGCGATAATGTTTTAACCAGAAATATAGTCCTGCCCACAACAACACAAAAAGCAGAAAAGCGTATGCGTATTCCTTTCCGGAAGCCCAGCTTATGGGCTGCTGCGGCTTCTGATCAGCACCTTTTCTCGACCACACATACCAGCCATAAATACTCATGACCAAATAATACATGTTTAAGGCCGCATCCGGATAAAGCTTATTTTCTTCCTCAACAAACAAGGAAATACTAAACAATATGCTCACAATCCCTGTAGGATAGACCCATATACTATTTTTTCTTGCACATAATACGCTGATGACAGCAAAAATTACTGCAACCCATTCCTGCCAGGATAACTGTTGCCAGATATGGATCAAAAACCTCTCTATTTGCAAAGCCTGGATGTCCATAAGTTCATGTAACAAATATACCCCAACCGCATATCATTCCAGATTTGCTTTCATAGATATCTTTTAATAAAGCGGG
>JADGHY010000276.1 GCA_019683625.1 Thermoflavifilum sp.
CGATTGTGCTAGACAGTGACCATCAGCCCTATCCCGCGAGTGAACAAGATAGAAAAAATATGTGGTATAAATTTTTAAAATATAAGACCCTCGACCGGCTGGTGGAATTGCAATCCATAGAAGAGAAAAAACAAAAAGATTCGGCCGGATACGTGCCTAAACCCGATAGTGTGCTGGAAGCCCAGGCCAGAGAGGATGTGAAGAAAAATATGGATTTGTTTTTCGAAAGAATTAAAAAAACCTACACCGAAGAAGAACGTTTTTCCTGGTTTGTTAATGCCATCACCACCACCATGGATCCTCACACGGAATATATGCCTCCTCAGGATCAACGCTATTTCAACGAACAGATGTCGGGCACTTTTTATGGTATCGGCGCTTTGTTGCAGCAGGAAGATGGAAAAATCAAAATCGCCAGCATCGTAACGGGTGGACCGGCCTGGAAACAAGGTGAGTTGAAAGCAGGTGATATTATTCTGAAGGTGGCTCAGGGAGACAGCACGCCCGTGGATTTAACCGGATATGGTGTGGAAGATGCAGTGAAGCTGATCAGGGGTGATAAAAATACCGTGGTAAAACTTACGGTCAAACAAACCGACGGCACCATTAAAACCATTGCCATTCAACGCGGAGAAGTGCGCATCGATGCTACTTTCGCGAAATCATACCTCATTGATTGGGATGGTCATCGCTGGGGCATTATCAACTTGCCTGAATTTTATGCGCCGTTTAACAATGGCATGGGTGGCGAAAGCTGGAAAGACATGCAGAAAGAAGTGAATAAACTTAAGGCGGCAAACGTGGATGGGATCATCGTTGACCTGCGATTCAATGGCGGTGGTTCTCTTTCCGATGCCATAAACATCGCAGGATTGTTTGTGCCGGCAGGCCCGGTGGTGCAGGTGCGCTCGGGTGATGGCAATATTCAGGTGTTGAAAAGCCGTAATGACCAGATCGATTATACAGGGCCTCTGGCGATTATGGTGAATGAATACAGTGCGTCGGCTTCTGAAATATTTGCCGCTGCCATGCAGGACTACAAACGTGCCGTAATCGTAGGCAGTCCGTCCACTTACGGAAAAGGCACCGTGCAACGCATGATTGACCTGGACGATTTTTATGCCGGCAATCAGTCGGATTTCGGTGGTTCGCTTGGGTCGTTGAAAATCACGATCCAAAAATTCTACCGCATCAACGGCGGTTCCACCCAGCTGAAAGGAGTAAGCTCAGATATTGTATTGCCCGATAATTATTTCAGCGTCGGTGAACGCACCGATTCCGATGCCATGAAATGGGATCAGATTGCTCCCGCTACCTATACCACCTGGTCACAACCCGTAGATGTTTCTTTCCTCAAGGCTTTGAGCGAAAAACGACTCGATACCAGCAAAGTGTTTCATTTAATCGAAGAAAACATCGCATACCTGAAAAAAATGGATGATGCCAAAACCTATCCCCTGAACATAGAGGCTTACAAAGCCTGGCAAAAGCAAAATCAACAGGCCCTGAAACGTATGGACGAAGTGAACAGGCTGGTGCCCGCCATAGATATTCATTATCTTCCGGTTGATGAATCTTATATCAATGCCGACAGCACCAGAAAAATCATTTATCGGGATCTCATGCGCTCTTATGTTCATGATCCTTACTTGCTGGAAACCCTGCATGTGATGGCCGACATGCTGCATGAGCCATCCCTCAAGCCTGCCCCCAGGCTTACTAAAAGTAATTAACCCAAAAGATGCTGGCGATGAACCCTGTAAATGAACGGACTTTTAAAGGCAAACCTTCTTCCCCAAAATCGATAACGCTGCTCGCAATAGAATCTTCCTGTGATGAAACCAGTGCGGCAGTCATCCGCGACGGAAAAGTACTCTCCAATCTCATTGCCAACCAGCGCGTGCATGAACAATATGGTGGTGTGGTACCCGAGCTTGCTTCACGCGCGCATGTCCAAAACATTGTTCCTGTGGTGGATCAGGCCTTGCAGCAGGCCGGCGTGCGCAAGGATGAGCTGCAAGCCATTGCCTTTACCCAAAGTCCCGGATTAATCGGTTCCCTGCTCGTAGGTACTTGCTTTGCCAAGGCTATGGCCACTGCTCTCCATATTCCACTGATTGCGGTGCACCACATGAAAGCCCATGTGCTGGCCAACTGCATAGATGAACCCCGTCCCGATTTTCCATTTTTATGCCTAACCGTTTCGGGCGGCCACACCCAAATTGTACGTTGTGACGATTATTTGCAAATGGAAATCATTGGCCAGACCATTGATGATGCTGCCGGAGAAGCTTTCGACAAAACCGCTAAATTGCTGGGCTTACCTTATCCAGGCGGGCCGCTCATCGACCGGTATGCCCAACAGGGTAACCCGCATCGCTTCAACTTTCCACGCCCCCAAGTGGAGGGCTACGACTATAGCTTTAGCGGATTGAAGACGGCTATCCTGTATTTTTTGAAAGAACAAACGGCCAAAGATCCTTCCTTTGTAGAGCATCATCTGGCCGATATCTGCGCTTCCGTTCAGCAAACCATCATAGACATCCTCATGCATAAACTCATTAAAGCTGTAGAGGATACCGGCATCCGCCAGGTTTGCATAGCAGGCGGCGTCAGTGCAAACAAGGGATTGCGGAAGGCGCTGCAAGATGAAGCCAGGCAAAGAGGATGGCAGGCTTATATTCCCGATTTTCAATATTGTACTGACAATGCCGGCATGATCGGCTACCTAGCTTATCACCAATATCTGGCCGGACAATTTGCCGACCCTGCCGTAGTACCCAGCGCAAGAGGCGATTGGAAAATGATCTTGTCCTAATTTTCAATTTTAAATAAAATCCATAGCTTTGCGGCTGCATGTCGGAAGATCTTTGCTGATTAGCCCTGGTGGCGGAATTGGTAGACGCGCTGGACTCAAAATCCAGTGGTAGCAATACCGTATCGGTTCGAGTCCGATCCGGGG
>JADGHY010000277.1 GCA_019683625.1 Thermoflavifilum sp.
TCGAACCCCCGGTCCGCCGGTTGACGGACAACGGTTTTCAAGACCGCCGCATTCGACCGCTCTGCCATCCCTCCGGGCGCAAAGTTAACAGAAAATCCTATTTACCCGCCTCCGGCGGGTTGACCTGCCTTTGGCAGAAAGCCTTGATAGCCTCAGGCTATTTAACAGGATTCATTAGCTTTGTACAAATCCCGGCAGATGAAGGAAATAGCTAAACTGCTGATAGGAAGCGGAGCCTTGTTATTGATGGTGGGTATATTGATTTATTTGCTGGCTTCGTTTGGCACGAAATGGCCACACTGGCTGGGAAGATTGCCTGGAGATATTCGCATTCAAAAGCCCAATTTTGTATTTTATGCACCCATTACCACCATGCTGTTGTTAAGCATTTTACTGAGTGCATTGATCTGGATCATTCAACGTTTTTTTAAGTAAATCATGGCCTGGCCTGCCGCAGAGAAGAGAGTCATGTTGTTATCCCTTGTGTTGAGTGTGGGACTTACCCTCATCAAAACATGGGCTTACTGGCAAACGCATTCCGTGGCTATTCTCTCCGATGCGCTGGAATCGATTATCAATATTGTTACAGCAGCCTTGGCCATGTATAGTGTGCATCTGGCGGCACAACCACGGGATAGCAACCATCCTTACGGACATGGTAAAGTGGAATTTTTCTCAGTGGGCGTGGAAGGGGCTTTAATATTTATTGCCGGCATATTAATCGCTGTGAAAGCTCTGCAATATTTTCTGCATCCTTATGCCCTTCAGCAATTAGATAAAGGTATTGGATTGGTGGGCCTGACCGCTGTTGTGAATCTGTTTCTGGGATGGTTTCTTATCCGAAAAGGAAAACAACTTCCTTCACTCACCATTCAGGGAAATGGACAGCATATCCTTACAGATGCTTATTCCACAGGGGGATTGCTGTTGGCCTTGCTGGTGATTGAATACACCGGCTGGGAATGGATTGATCCTGTAGCCTCATTAGGTATTGGGGCTTGGGTACTGCAAAAAGGATATCGTCTGGTGCGCCGCTCTGTTTCAGGCCTTATGGATGAAGCTAACCCGGAATTGCTTGATCAGGTGATTGATATTTTAGCCAGGCATCGCAAAATCAATTGGATTGACCTGCATAATTTTCGTATCCAACAATATGGGAATAATTATCATATCGACTGCCATCTTACTTTACCTTACTATTATTCGCTTGAACAAGTACATCGGGAAAATGAAGCACTCACACAACTCATCAAAACACATATTCACACCGGTGAAACCGAATGTTTTATTCATGTGGATCCCTGCCGGCCTTATTGTTGCCCCTATTGCCAGATCCTGGATTGCCCCGTGAGGCAACATCCGTTTCAGGAAAAAATTCCCTGGACAAAAAAATATCTTTTGCTTAGCCAACATCCTTCTTTAGAAAAATGGCAGGACATTGCACCGCATGAAGCTGGAGAGGATAACAAAAGATAATCAACAACTATGAAAAAATCCCTGCCATACCGGGAGCATAACCAGGGGAAAATGAGCTACTACAGAAACAGCCTATCCTCCTTCATCCACCTCTCCTTCAACATCGTTTTCATGGAGGATTTTCATGACAGGTTGCACATGATACACGATGGGATCATATCTGTTGGATAAAATGATAAGTGTGGTGGTATCTTTCAGAAAACGATAAAATACGCTGTTGTTGCCATGCCACCAGCCGTTGTGATAAATGATTTGTTGTCCGTCTGGATATACCAGCATTCGCCAGCCCAGCCCATAATTGTGAATGCCGGGATGTTCATGGCTGTAAGGCGTGTAGGCAAGCTGCAAAATACTATCCGGAAATAATTTGCCGCCATACAGTGCCTGATCCCATTTCAGCAGATCTTCCACGGTGCTATACACATTTTTATCGCCAACCACACCATCGAAAGGCACGGTTTTCACCTTTCTGTTTCTCGCATCGTAGCTGATGCTTTGATGAGCAGGCGCGGGTGTGCGCGGCGTGTATACATAAGTGTCATGCATGCCAAGAGGTTCAAAAAAGATTTGTTTCAGAAAATCACCCAGGGGCTCGTGGGTAACTTCTTCAACAATGGCAGCTAATACGCAATAATTGGTGTTGCAATAGTTAAAATGGGTATCGGGCTTGTATACGGGCTTAGGACGATACTTGCATAGCATGCGCACCACATCCTGATTGGTCATCAGCCGCGACGGGTCTTTCCAATAAGCCTGGCAACAATACAAATAATTGGGCAGGCCACTTCTGTGGTTCAGCAACAGTTTGATGGTTACCCCCGGATAAGGGAAGTTTGGGAAATACTTCTGCACCGGATCCTGTAAATTGAGCTTGCCCCGCTGGTAAAGCCACAATACCGCCATGGCCAGGAACGGTTTGGATGTGGATGCCAGCTGAAAAGTGGTGTGCTCGTCAATGGGAATATGCTTGGCAAAATCAGCATAACCCTGATATCTTTCATAAATCACCACACCTTTGCGGGCCACCAGAATGGCCCCGTTAAACCTTTTCCCCAGCGTTCGATGATAGTATTCATCTAAGGCTTCCTGCATCCGAATTGTGGATGGACTATGCAGAATAGCATTTCGCCACTCTGAAATGGAATCGGCCATGCTGGCCCTCACAATGCGATCATGCAATACATTCCGCGAAGACTCCCTGGAATCGGCCGACTGGCAACGGCTTAATAAAAGAAAAATCCACAACAGGGATATGGACTTTATCACGGTTAGGATACGACTTTCCTTTTTCATTTCCAATTCATCATAAACTGAATAATCCGGTACTTTTCTGGCCAGATCCGGCAATCACCATTTCACACGAGGAACATGCACCGGAATCATCCTGAACATGTAAATAAAACACAAAGATACAACGCTATTTTTTGCATAACGACTAAAATAGTATCGTAGTATGTATTTT
>JADGHY010000278.1 GCA_019683625.1 Thermoflavifilum sp.
GGGCTTATCTAATTCATATTTGCTTTTGCTGCCCTGCGGAATTTCAATAATACACTGTACCACTTGCGGACATTGACTGCCGGGCGAAATATCGTGCCAGGGATGTTTTACGCCTATCATTTGGCTGAATTTTTAGGATAACTGAAAAGCCTGTTTCCCTGCAAATCGGGCCTGATGGCCTAATTCCTCTTCGATGCGCAGGAGGCGGTTAAACTTGGCAATACGTTCTCCCCTGCAACCGCTGCCGGTTTTGATATGTCCGGCACAGGTAGCCACGGCCAAATCGGCAATGGTGGTATCTTCTGTTTCACCGCTGCGATGCGAAATAAAATACCGGTAACCATGCTTGCGTGCCAGCGCAATGGTTTGCATGGTTTCGGTAACGGTACCAATCTGATTCAGCTTAATCAACACACTGTTGGCAATTTGTTGTTCAATGCCTTTCTTCAGGATAGACGGATTGGTACAGAAAATATCATCGCCCACCAGCTCCAGCTGCTTTCCCAAAGCTTGCATAAGTTTTCTCCATCCCTCCCAGTCGTTTTCAGCCATTCCATCTTCGAGCAAAACAATAGGATATGCACTTGTCCATTTTTCCCAGAGCGCTATCATGTCATCGGAACTCATGGATCCTTTCATGGATTTGAATAGCACGTATCGCCCGGCTTCCCACAATTCGCTGGAAGCCGGATCAATACAAAGGGAAATATCATCACCGGGCCTGTATCCTGCTTTGACTATTGCTTCCAGGATCATTTCAACGACTTCTTCGTTGGAAGAAAGATTGGGGGCAAATCCCCCTTCATCGCCCACGGCCGTGGTATATCCTTTTTTCCGGAGTAATGCTTTTAAGGTATGAAAGGTTTCGATGCCCATGCGAATGGCCTCACGAAACGAATGGGCATGGTGCGGAGCAATCATGAATTCCTGAAAATCGATGCTGTTATCGGCATGGCGGCCTCCGTTGATGATGTTCATGCACGGCACAGGCATCACATACACATTGTGTGTTTCCAGCTGGGCGTAGAGAGGAATGCCCCGGGCAAGTGCCATGGCTTTTGCAAAGGCAATGGAAACGGCTAAGATGGCATTAGCGCCCAGGCGCGATTTATGAGCTGTGCCGTCGAGCTCAATGAGCAGTTGATCGAGCATGGATTGATCGGTTATTTCCCTGTTCAGCAAAGCCTCCCGTATTTCGCCATTTACGTGTCCAACAGCCTGGAGTACACCTTTTCCTTCATAGCGGGCAGGATCCTGGTCACGCAATTCCACGGCTTCCTTTTCACCGGTGCTGGCGCCGGAGGGCACGATTGCCGAAGCCCGGAATTGCCCGTTCAGCATCATTTCGGCTTCAACGGTGGGATAACCGCGTGAGTCAAGCACTTCGCGCGCATGCAAAGAAGTGATTTTCATTGTATGGAGTTTTAAACATGGGTTGAAAAAGTTGAACCATCACATATTTCATTGATCTGATTAGATAAGCTCACCAGGCGATCCACGAATGCATCGAGCTGTTGCATCAGCTGATCATCAATCGCACCATGTCCCCGAATCCTTTTGCTGCGGGAATTTTCCAGGTCTTCCCACAGAAAGGCATTCTGCACCATCAGCTGTTTGTGCAGGCTAAATGTTTTGCCGGGAATATGATAATCATCCACAAATTGTTTGAGCTCCTGATACATCTGAAAAATAATTTGCTTGATCTGTGTGGAAGCGGGTTCATCGATATCATACACGTATTGCAGGTGCACGCGTTTGGGTTGGCGGAATTTGAGAAAGCTCATTTCCATGTCTATCAGTTTTTCTTCGATGAGCTGAGCCATAGAACGAAATACCCGGAAATAATTTTCAGGAACCTCAAGGTTGGATTTCATGTGACCAGAATTTAAAAGGATGGATTGCGAGTTGCATATTGAAATATCTCGGATCGTCGGTGATTTCCCGTTCAATCCAGTCGGGCAAGATCAGATGCTGTTTAGGATGCATGAGCTCCCGCTCGGCAATAATCAATCCTTCGTTTTCATCGTGAAATACATCCACTTCCCAGTATCCATCTGCATTGGTGCCAAGATGATAGCGTGTTTTTTTGATGAGATGATTGCCACAAAGCTTTGTCAACATCTCACGGGCATCGGATAAGGGTATGGCATATTCAAATTCCTGACGAGTGGCATCATGAGTTTTTCCTTTCACGGTGATCCAGGCTTGCCCTGCCGCCATGCGAATGCGTACTACGGCTTTTTCACCCATACACAAATAACCCTGCACATATTCTTGGCCTTTCAACCGCATGCGCACTACCAGCGACCACCAGGCATCGGGTTTCACCAAAAAACGCCGTTCCACTTCAATAGCCATGCTATTTTCTTTCTCAATGTCTGTAATACAACACCTGTGCTTTTTCAATGGTAATCAACCCTCCACAGCCGGCCTTTTCCATCATTTCCTGTAATACCGGCAAGAAAGCGTTGATTTTTTCTTCTTTATCCACAATTTCCACCACAATGGGTAAGTCTTCCGAGATATCAATCCATTTGGCCGTATGTACTACTGTTCCTGCACCAAACGACATGATGCCTCTTAGCACCGTACATCCTGCCATACCCTGCTTGCGGGCAGCAAATAAAATAGCCTCGTATAACGGCTGACGACCGAGCTTATCGATTTCGCCAATGAAGATGCGCAATAATTTCGAGTCACCATTTAATGCTTCCATATTGCAAAAGGTTTAAAAAATTTTCACGAGATAAGCACCCAGATAAGCGGCAAACATGCCCAGAAAAAAACTTAAAAAAGTATATAATCCAAAATAAAACCACTCGGCATCCATCAGCAAGGATACATTCTCATAAGCAAACGATGAAAAAGTAGTATAGCCTCCACAGACACCAGTGGCAAGAAACAGCCGCATCTCCGGAGATAATATG
>JADGHY010000015.1 GCA_019683625.1 Thermoflavifilum sp.
GTTTCCTATATCCGTCCAAGGTTGAATTACCGCGAAACTCGTGTATCTGAAAGATTTGCCTCCGATTCAAGGGGTGATGGCTCGTGATGATTGGTCCGGAACACCACTACCCCGTCGAAGACGTCTATTAATACGGGCTGGTTTTTATCAATTTCTCCGGCGATGATTTTCTTGCTCAAGGGATTGACAATTTCTTTCTGAATCACCCGTTTCAGCGGTCTTGCTCCGAATTGAGGATCATAGCCAGCCACGGCCAGGTAATCGATCAGGTAGTCGGTGAAATCAACCTGATAGCCATTTTTGCTCATCTGTTCCTGCAGATGCCTGAGTTGGATGTTCACAATTTCACGGATCTGTTCTTTCATCAAGGGTTGGAACAGGATAATTTCGTCTACCCGGTTCAGAAATTCAGGTCTGATAGTTTGGCGCAACAAGGCCATCACTTCGGCTTTGGTGCGTTCCAGGATCTCCTCTTTATTTTCTTCCGTGAGCTGGTTAAAGTTTTCCTGGATGATATGGCTTCCCAGGTTACTGGTCATGATGATGATGGTATTTTTAAAATTCACCACCCGTCCTTTGTTGTCGGTCAGTCGCCCATCGTCGAGCACTTGCAGGAGGATATTCCACACATCCGGGTGGGCTTTTTCGATTTCGTCGAGCAGGATCACGGAATATGGCTTGCGGCGTACAGCTTCTGTAAGCTGTCCTCCTTCTTCATAGCCCACATAGCCGGGCGGAGCACCGATTAGCCGGCTTACGGTGTGTTTTTCCTGATATTCGCTCATATCAATGCGGGTCATCATGCGCTCATCATCGAACAAGCATTCGGCAAGCGCTTTAGCCAGTTCGGTTTTCCCGACGCCCGTAGTACCCAGGAAAATGAAGGAGCCAATGGGGCGACGTTCGTCCTGCAAGCCAGCCCGGCTTCTGCGGATGGCATTGGCAACGGCTTCGATGGCTTCATCCTGCCCCACTACACGTTTGTGCAATTCATCTTCCAGATGCAACAGTTTTTCTTTTTCGCTTTGCATCATGCGGGTGACGGGTATGCCGGTGGCTTTGGATACGATCTCGGCAATATCTTCGGCGTCCACCTCTTCTTTGAGCAGCCGCTTGTCGGCCGAAAGTTTTTCCAATTCCTGAGTGTATTGTTTCACCAGGTTTTCCTGCTCGCGGATACGACCGTAGCGGATTTCAGCCACCTTGCCATAGTCGCCGTTCCGTTCGGCCTGTTCGGCCTCGATTTTTAGGTTCTCAATAGTTGCCTTAGCAGTTTGAATTTTATCGACAATTTCTTTTTCCTGTTGCCATTTAGCCCTCAGCGCATTCCGTTGTTCGGCTAATTCGGCAATCTCGCGGTTGAGTTCTTCCAGTTTATTCGGGTCATTTTCCCGTTTGATGGCTTCACGTTCGATTTCCAGCTGGCGGATTTTTCTTTCCAGCTCATCTAATTCTTCCGGCATAGAATTCATTTCCAGGCGCAGTTTGGCCGCTGCTTCATCGATCAGGTCAATGGCTTTATCGGGCAGAAACCTATCGGTGATATAGCGATGCGAGAGTTCAACGGCCGCGATGATGGCTTCGTCTTTGATGCGCACATGGTGATGGGTTTCATACCGGTCTTTCAAGCCTCTGAGGATGGAAATGGCGTCTTCCACGCTAGGTTCATCGATCATCACTTTCTGGAAGCGGCGTTCCAGGGCTTTATCCCGTTCAAAATATTTTTGATATTCATTCAGCGTAGTGGCACCGATGGCGCGGAGTTCGCCGCGGGCCAATGCAGGTTTCATGATGTTGGCAGCATCCATGGCTCCTTCCATGGCTCCCGCGCCCACCAGGGTATGGATTTCATCAATAAATAAAATCACTTCCCCATTGCTGTCGGTAACTTCTTTGATCACGGCTTTGAGTCGTTCTTCAAATTCACCCCGGTATTTGGCGCCAGCCATCAGGGCTCCCATATCCAAGGCATAGATGACCTTGGTTTTCAGGTTTTCGGGCACATCGCCATTGATGATGCGGTGGGCAAGGCCTTCCACAATAGCCGTTTTACCCACGCCGGGTTCACCCACCAGGATGGGATTATTTTTGGTGCGGCGGGAAAGAATGTGCAGGGTACGGCGAATTTCTTCATCCCGGCCAATGACGGGATCCAGTTTGCCTGCTGCAGCCAGTTCATTTAAGTTCCGTGCATATTTCTGCAAGGCATTGAATTGGGATTCTGCCGTTTGGCTGCTGATGGTATTGCCTTTCCGCAAATCGGCAATAGCCGCCCGCAGGCCTTTTTCCGTCATGCCGGCATCTTTCAGCAGATTAGCCACATCATCGTTGCCCATGAGCAAGGCAAGCAAAAGATGCTCCACACTCACGAATTCATCTTTGAATTCTTTCGTGAGTGCGGCGGCACGCATCAGCGCGTTGTTAAGGTCGCGGCTGATGGTCTGGCCTCCCTCACCCGATTCCAGCCTGGCATATCGCCTGAGTATATCCGCTAACCTGGATTGGAGATAATTCAGGTTTACTTCATTTTTTTTGAGCAAATATTCCATCGTGTCAGGATTCTCATCCAGCAAAGCTTTCAGCAGATGTCCGGTTTCGATGGCCGGATTATGGGCTTCAAAAGCCAGCTGCTGAGCCTTTTGAATGGTTTCCTGCGACTTGATGGTGAATTCATTCAAATTCATATGCTGATAATTTTTAAAGAAAACTTACCTTAGGGCATCAAATTTAAATCCAGCCTTTTCAAATCCGAAATGATGTCACTTCCCAAACGCTTTTGCTGCCTGATTTTCAGCTTATTAATGAGTGACCTGTTAATTTTTCCGGTTCGCCAGGGCATGGCACAGGTCTCTCATGCCGCATTGCACGCCGAATTACTGGCTCATCAATCTGCATACAATGGACATGCATATGTGTTGCTCGAACAGCGTGACCGAATCATTTATGAAGATTCGCTGGGCGGATATAACAGGCAAACCGTAGTGCCCGTGGCTTCTGTGAGCAAATGGCTCAGCACTGCTTTAATCATGACCTTTGTGGATGAAGGGAAAATTAATCTGGATGATCCGGTGGGAAAATATTTACCCGAATTTCGTACCGGCCCCAAAAGCCAAATCACCATTCGCGATTGCCTCAGGCACACCACGGGATATTTTTCTACATCGGCCTTTCGCGCCATCCACCGGCGTACGCTTACATTGCAAGCCTGTGTGGCAAAAATTGCCCGGGAACTTCCCCTGAGCGCTGCTCCCGGAAAAGTGTTTTTCTACGGTCCCGTTGGCCTTCAGATTGCAGCCCGCGTGGTTGAGGTGGTTTCTGGTAAAAGCTTTGTGCAGAATTTTGCAGAAAGAATCGCCGGGCCTTGTGCCATGGAGCATACTTCATTTTTCCGGCCCGCCAATCCGGAAGTAGCCGGAGGCGCATATTCCTGTGCAGATGACCTGATGCATTTTCTGGAAATGATCGCCCATCAGGGATTATATCACGGGCATCGGGTGTTAAGTGAACAAGCCCTTCAAGAGATGCAACGCAATCAAACTAACGGCATCGTTATCCGATATTCACCCGCAATGGAGGCTATTCACCAGCAATGGCCCTATGGATTGGGTGAATGGATTGAAGCAGAGGATGAGCATCATCATTCCACGTCTGTGAGTAGCCCCGGCCGTTATGGTTCTTATCCGTTTTACGATCTTTCCCACCAGTTAATCGGAATTGTTTTGGTTAAGGTAAACAATTTTGAGAAGGCCATGCAGGCCGACTGGGCTTTTCGCCAGGCCATTGAACAGCAAATTACCCAGCATGTTGCCCTGAATAGGCCATCAGCGCCCTTTGCTTTCTACCTTTGTGCATGTGTAAGGCCATGAACCCCACAATAGCTAAACATACAGCTCTTGTCAAACAACTTGCCCGGGAACTGGGTTTTGATTATTGTGGCATTGCCCGGGCCATGCAATTAGACGAGGATGCGCGGCGCCTGGAACAGTGGTTGCACAAGGGTTTTCAGGGTACTATGGCCTATATGGAACGCTACTTTGATCTGCGCATTGATCCCCGCAAATTGGTTCCCGGTGCACAGTCCGTGATCACGTTGTTATTGAATTATTATCCGCCACAGCAACAACGGGCAGATAGTTATCAGGTTTCAAAATATGCCTACGGAAAAGATTATCACAGGGTGATCAAAAAAAAGCTTAAAGAATTTTTGCAGCAGTTGCAGGAACAAATTGGATCCATACAAGGCCGAGGATTTGTGGATAGTGCGCCTGTGTTGGAACGTGCTTGGGCCGTTCGTTCCGGATTGGGCTGGATCGGCAAAAACGGTAATCTTATTACCCGGCAACAAGGATCATTCTTGTTTATTGCAACCTTGATTACTGATCTGGAACTGGTTTACGATGCTCCTTTTGCGGGCGATTTTTGTGGTACCTGTACCCGCTGCATCGATGCCTGCCCCACGCAGGCTATTTTACCCGATAAAATTATAGATGCCAGCCGATGCATCTCTTATTACACCATCGAGCTGAAGGCCGAGCTTTACCCTCAGGAGGCAGAAGGCAAATGGGAGAACTGGATTTTTGGATGTGATATTTGCCAGGATGTTTGCCCGTGGAACCGATTTAGCCGCGTAACCCGGGAAGCAGCATTTGCGCCTATGCCCGAGATCTTGAATTTTACCACGCAACAATGGGAACGGCTCACCGAAGAAAAGTTTGTGGAGCTATTTGGTTCATCGGCGTTAAAACGCACGGGATGGAAAGGATTGCAACGCAATATCCGATTGATAAAAAGCCATAACACCATTTCATCGCATTTTTAAAACCATACGAGCAGAGATGCAAGCGCTAACCCTGTTGGAAATTCTTATTGCCATTGGTTTTTTAGCCATTCTGCTTTCTTTCGTGCGCGACTGGATGAAAAAAAAGAAAACAGACGATTCAAAAACTCAATCGGCTCACACCGACAAACATTCTATCACCCTTCCGCTGCAATTGCAGGCTTATGAGCGTTTGGTGGTATTTGTGGAACGCATTTCACCGGAACAATTGGTATACCGGTTGGGAAAAATTGATTTGCCTGCAGTGGAGTTATATGCGTTGATGGTTCAGGATATCCGCGAAGAATATGCCCACAATGTAAGCCAACAGATATATGTTTCCCAGGTTGCCTGGGATGCGGTGGTGCATGCCAAAGAATACATCATCAGCCAGCTAAACGTGTTGATAAGCCAGCTTCCGGAAGATGCCCGAAGCTCAACGTTTTGCAGACAACTGCTTTCCCAGCATCTGCAACAGCAGCCATCTCCTTTGCAGGTGGCGTTGGAGGTGCTGAGAAAAGAAGCCAAAAAACTCCTGTGATTCCTGCTCACAGATGAATAGCCTCGTCGTAGGCTACTTCTATGGCATCTTTCACCGATTCGCTGATGGTGGGATGGGGATGAATGGAATCCAGCACCTCGTGATAGGTGGTTTCTAACTTGCGGGCTACCACAGTTTCGGCAATGATTTCCGTGACATTATAGCCGATCATGTGGGTACCCAGCCATTCCCCGTATTTGGCATCAAAGACCACTTTGACGAAGCCTTCGTTGGCGCCTGCGGCCGTTGCCTTGCCGGAGGCCGAGAGCGGGAATTTACCCACCTTTACCTCATAGCCCGCTTCTTTAGCCGCCTTTTCGGTGTAGCCCACGGAAGCAATTTCGGGTGAACAGTACGTGCAGCCGGGGATATTATGATAATCGATGGGTTCGGGTTTGCGTGCATATTTTTTCTCCTGATAAGCGATGTGTTCTACACAAACAATACCTTCTTTCATGGCCACATGTGCGAGGGCTGGTCCCGGGATGCAATCTCCAATGGCGTAAATACCAGGTACGTTGGTCTGATAGTAGGTATCCACTGCAATCTTGCCTTTTTCAGTTTTCACGCCCAGGCTTTCCAGTCCGATATTTTCAATGTTGGCCACAATGCCCACTGCGCTGAGGATCACATCGGCTTCCAGGGTGATGGTGCCCTGAGGCGTTTTCACGGTTGCTTTCACCCCTTTGCCGGAAGTATCGGCGCCGGTGACTTCTGAGCTGGTATAGATTTGCATGCCTTTTTTGCGGAAGATCTTTTCCAGTTCGCGGGAAATATCTTCATCTTCATTAGGAACGATGCGGGGCAGAAATTCCACGATGGTCACCTTTGTACCGATACTATGGTAAAAATAGCCAAATTCTACTCCGATGGCGCCTGAACCAACGATGATCATCGATGAAGGTTGTTCCGGCAGCACCATAGCTTCCCGATAGCCAATGATTTTCTGGTGATCGATTTTCAGGTTAGGTAATTCTTTGCTGCGGCCTCCCGTTGCCAAGATGATATGCCGGGCTTCGTGGGTGGTTGATTTCCCGGAAGCATCGGTCACGCTGATTTTGCCTTTTGCCACCAGTTTAGCTGTACCCTGGATCACGTCAATTTTATTTTTCCGCATCAGAAACTGCACGCCTTTGCTCATTTTATCGGCAACGGCGCGGCTGCGTTTGATCATGGCCGGGAAGTCGGGTTTAGCCTGTTCCACCTTCACGCCATAGTCTGCAGCATGCAGGGCATATTCCATCACCTGTGCGCTTTTCAGCAAGGCCTTGGTGGGGATGCATCCCCAGTTCAAGCAGATGCCGCCCAGTGATTCACGTTCTACGATTGCTGTTTTCAATCCTAGTTGTGCAGCCCTGATGGCAGCCACATAGCCTCCGGGGCCGCTGCCGATGACAATCAGATCATAAGCCATAAGTCATTGTTTTTGAAGGAATGAGGCTTCAAAGGTAAAAAGAAATGGCTAAAGCATCAGGCAGGATGTGCGATGGCTTCGTCGCCATACACCTGATCGCGAAAGCGCAGCGAAGGAGAAGGTATAAAAGGGCCAATGCCTAAGGAGTCCCACTTCGCATCCACAGCTTGTATGGTCGACTGGTCTGACACGATAATGTTGGGCCAGTCGCGCTGAAAGCCGTCGTATTCGCGTGTTTTCAGGGTGCCATCGAGCCCGATGATTCCGGCAGCCATATAGTGGTCGCGGCGCGGGTCGAGGTTGTTGGTGATGCGCCAGAGAGCTACGGCCAGATCTTGCACATTAACGGTATGCTCGGCATACAAGATCATTTTCACGCCTGCCTGGGCAAAGTATTCAGCACAACTGGCATGCAAAGCAGCAATATGCCCTTTTCGGTTTTTGCGAACGGCCACCAGTACACAGGGTATTTGCTGTTCCAGGAGCCTGAGGTTAATATCCTGAATTTCGGGGAATTGCTGTTGCAGCTGAGCCAATTGCAGGCTTTGCAATCTTTCGGGCTGATTTGCTGGTGGCCAGGAATCTGTTGTATCCGATAGGCTTTCTTCCGGCCATTTTTCGGTGGCGTCAATGCACATTTTGCCTCCGATGCCGGGCTTGCTGCAGGCATGGTCGAGCACATCCATTGGCCCCTGGCTGAAATAAATATCCTGGTCGGGGCGCACGTGGGCAAATGCCTTTCGGGCCAGGGTGGCGTAATCGTGGATATCCACATTTCCATCTACGATAACCAGGATTTTATTAAACATCATCTGGCCGGCACCCCACATGGCATTCATCACCTTCTGGGCATGACCGGGGAAAGCTTTTTTGATTTTTACAAGTGTCAGGTTGTGAAACACGCCTTCGATGGGCATATCCATATCTTCCACCTCGGGCAGCAAAGTCATTTTGATGGGGGTAATGAAAATGCGCTCGGTAGCCTTGCCGATCCAGGCATCTTCTTGCGGAGGAATCCCTACGATGGTCGCCGGATAAATAGCATCTTTGCGATGGGTGATGCAGGTAACATGAAAGCGGGGATACCAGTCGGGCAATGAATAATAGCCCGTATGGTCGCCAAAAGGCCCTTCCCAGATGAGATCTTCTGCGGGATCCACATAACCTTCTATCACGATATCGGCATCGGCAGGCACTTCAATATCCTGGGTAAGGCATTTCACCAATTCCACTTTTTTCTTGCGGATAAAACCTGCCAACATATATTCATCTACGTTATCGGGTAAGGGTGCTGTAGCCGCATAAGTATAGACAGGGTCTCCTCCGAGGGCCACAGCAACCGGCATTTTCAAGCCTTTTGCCTTGTAAGCCTGATAGTGCCTGGCCGATACCTTGTGCTTATGCCAATGCATGCCGGTGAGATCTTTGCCAAAAACCTGCATGCGATACATGCCCACGTTGCGGATGCCGGTATCCGGATCTTTGGTGTGAATGATGGGCAGGGTAATAAAAGGCCCACCATCTTTAGGCCAGCAGGTGAGGATGGGCAACTTGCTCAGGTCTGGAGGTTGCATCACCACTTCCTGGCAAGCTCCCCGCTTTTTCAAGACTACCGGCATCCAAGAAGCCAGCCTGCCAAGGGTGGGCAAAAGATTTAATTTTTCCAACAACGAGGTCTTGGGTGTGGCCAAATTCTGCAATAAGGATTCCATTTCCCGGCCAATATCGTCCAGATGCTCCACGCCCAATGCCATGCACATGCGCTTGTAACTGCCCATGGCATTGATAAGCACCGGGAAGGCGTATCCGGTATTTTCAAACAGCAAAGCCTTTCCACCCCCGGGAGATTTGCTCATCCGATCGGTGATTTCTGCAATTTCCAGCCGGGGATTTACATAAGCTTTGATGCGCACCAGTTCATGGGCCTGCTCCAGGCGTTCCACGAATGAGCTGAGGCTCCGATAAGCCATGGTGTTTTTTGTTAACAAAGATACAACAGGCCATGCGCTAAATTCCTTTTGTGGAAGATTCATAGCTCAACCAAATATCCCGGGCATTCAGATTCGGCCCAAAGCCATTTTTCCCATATCGGCTGGCCACAAATGCAGGGTAGCCGTTTACAGGAGAAACAAAGCCGAAATAACTGCTGTTGGCAAGTGCAAACCATGTCTGTGAGCTTATAGCTTTCATTCACCACAATAGGTCTTCCGCATCGATCGCAATGCAGGAAGGATGTTACTGAAGACAAAGGCATAGGCAAATAGGTATCGATTCGGAAATGGTTGCAAACTACATTCCGGGCACGCAGCCTATATGCGTGAATTTGAAAATTGTTTGTTTAGCCTCACCTTAATCTTCGATTAAGTGCATTGCTCGCAGGGAAAAATCAAGCATGAAGCCGAATAACGCTTGTTTTCCGATGGAATTGTCTGAAGTTCATCTCTGTATCATCAGGTTCAAGCACCATGTTCAGGCATAAACGGCAACGGTGAAAGCGTTCCGGAAGGGATCCAGATGATGATGGATGGAGCGGAGGAAATCAGGCCCATATTGTGCGTAATAAGGCAAGAAATTTTCTATTCTTTCCTGCAGATGATGTTCGGGAAATAATTGATTATGCATGCGTTGAATCTGGGTTGTTTGGATGTGCATCTTCTTTTTTTGTGCACGCAGCATTTTCAATTCCAGATTTTCCAACAGGTGCTGTGTACGCACACGGGCGGCTTTTACTGATGCAATCAGGGTGCTGTCAATCGATGAAGCTTGTTGGGCTATCTGCTGAAAAAGGGCATCGATCTGGGAACGATAGGCCTGCAAACTAATTTCTGAGCCGGCTTCCTCCATCACATATTTCCGGATCAAACTATCCGGGTGCGAAAACACGTCTGCACAGGTTATATGCAGGCGCTGCATGAGGCGATATGTTTTTTCTGGGATCCACAACCAAGAAGATCGCAACATCAACAAGGGATAATGCACCTGAAAATGATGGAACAGCTTTTTTAATTCCAGCCAGTATGATAGTTCACCTCCCCCACCAATAAATACCAGATTGGGCAAAAGCTTTTCCTGCATTATGCCACGCAACATCACATTCGGACTAATTTGTTCTGGATGCTCATGTATCCAGTGCCTGAGTGTGTTCACATCCCAGCTGATAGGGGTATGTAATACTTTCCAGGTTTGTCCATTTTTTACGATCCGTTCGCGAAGCTGTTGATCCAGATAAAACAAATTGATTTCACGAGGATGGGCCTGCACAGGATAATGTCGGGATAATTGTTCAATACTTTGTTGCACAACGTGAAAGGTGGTTTGGTGCAGCAATTCTTCTTCAAAAACCGGAATCATAGCTTGTTTAAATGCAGGCCTGTCGGGAATAAAAATCACCAATCCATATTCACCAAACAAGGCATTGCATAGGTATAAAGTAGCCGTTTGGATATCAGCATGGTTCAGATAAGCTTCTTTAAAGAGATCCATTAACCGGTGTGCATGTGTAGTAGGAGGCAGCAGCCGGACTATTTCATCAATCATCTGGCTTAAGCCTTCGGGTTTCATCCGGCCCACGGCTCCTTTTTGCATCGTTTCCCAGCGGAAGTACTGGCCCGAAAGATAGAGGGTTCCCAACTCCTGCAAATCATTGTCTTCACTTCCCATAAAATATACCGGCACAAAATGATAGGCAGGGTACCGTTCATTTAATGTTTCAGCCAACCGAATGGCGTGTATGATCTTGTAAATCACATACAGATAACCCGTGAATAAATTGGGCTGATGCGCCGTGCAGACGGTAAATGTATTTTCCTGCCTGAGCGACAAAATATTTTCCTTTACTTTTTCATGCAACGACATACCTGCATATTGCGCCAGCAGCTCATCGGTCAGCAGGTTCCGATAAAATGGAAATTGTTTGCGTTGCTGAATGATATATTCGATATCGGCCTCGTGGGGAGGATATTGATAAAAGGGTTGAAGCTGAGGTTGTGCATGTAAGTAATCGAGAATAATCTGGGAAAAATATCCGGTAGCTTCGTAGGGAACATACTGAATCTGGCAGTCCATGTATTCAATTTCTTTAGTTTCTTCGTTAATCGACAAGCCTGCCTTCCAGGTCATAGTCATAAGCCTGGGTAATGTGTACCTTTACAAATTGTCCTGGTGATAAGTTCTTGGGGGAATGAATGATCACTTCGTTATCTACCTCGGGTGAATCATATTCGGTTCTGCCCACAAATCGGCCTGCCTCCCGGCGATCTACGATAACTTTCAGCACTTGGCCAATGCGGGCCAGGTTTTTTTCGTAGGAAATTTCGCGCTGGCAATCCATCACCCGTTCAGCCCGTTTTTCTTTTTCTTCCTGGCTGATGGTGTCGGGCAGATGAAAAGCACGGGTATGTTCTTCGTGGGAATAGGTGAAAACGCCTACCCGATCAAAACGGGTTTTCTCCATGAAAGCCATTAATTCATCTACGTGCTGAGGCGTTTCGCCCGGAAAGCCTACGATGAAGGTGGTACGAAGGCATATTTCCGGGATGGTTTCCCGAATCTTGTGGATCAGTTGCTCAATATAAGCACGGTTGGTTTGCCGATGCATGGCCAGAAGAATAGGATCGCTGATATGCTGCAGAGGGATGTCCAGGTATTTGCAGATTTTAGGTTGGCTTTTCACCACGTCCAGGATATCCAGCGGGAATTGTGCCGGGTAGGCATAATGAAGGCGAATCCATTCGATGCCTGGCACTTTGGTCAGTTTTTCCAGCAAGGTACCAAGCATGCGTTTTTTATAAAGATCCAGGCCATAGTAGGTTAACTCCTGGGCGATGAGGATGAGCTCTTTTACCCCTTTTTCGGCAAGCTTTCGGGCTTCCAGCAGAATCTCATCCATGGGGCGAGACTGGTGTTTGCCACGCATGAGCGGGATGGCGCAGAAAGCACAGGTGCGGTTGCATCCTTCGCTGATTTTGAGATAAGCATAATGCCGGGGTGTGCTCAGCAGCCGCTCTCCTACCAATTCCTGTTTATAGTCGGCCTGCAGCCATTGCAGCACTTCACGATAGGGTTCTGTGCCAAACCAGGCATCGACCTCTGGGATTTCGGCGGCTAATTCGTTTTGATATCGGGCGCTGAGGCATCCGGTAACGATTACCTGCCGTACCTTCCCGCTTTTCTTTCTTTCTACCTGCTGCAGGATAGTTTGGATGGATTCCGCTTTGGCTTTATCAATGAAACCACAGGTGTTGATGATCACCACTTCATGATCGGAGCGGCGGCTTTCATGGGCCACTGCAATATCATTTGCCTGCAGCTGGGCACTAAGCACTTCGCTATCCACCAGATTCTTTGCGCATCCCAGGGTGATGATATTGACTTTATTCGGTCGGAATGTTTTTGTTTTCAAGCCTTAGAAATTGTGGTGCAAAGGTACCATCATTTGCTGGAAACGGCATCTTCAGGATTTGCCGCGGGCAATGGCAGTAAATGCGCTCCAGTCCTTTTCAGCCCATCCTTTTCCCATGGCTTGTTGCAGGTGGGCTTTAAGGGTTTCGGTAAGCGGCATTTCACAGTTCTTGGCTGCAGCAGCCTGTTGAACCAGTTGCACGTCTTTCAGGCCAAGGCGCAAGGAAAATTGCGCCTCATCGAATTGTTCCTGCAAAATCAATTTTCCATAGCCCAGATAAGCAGCACAATTGAAAAGTGTCTGGGTAATCATCCCGTAAAATTGTTCGGCAGGCAGTTGATAAGCTTCCACCATCCGGTAAGCTTCGGCCATGGCCTCCATGGCGGTAGCCAGAAGAAAGTTAATGCCTAACTTGGCTACATTGGCATGCATGGGATGAGGGCCATAGTCAAAAATCAACCGGGCTCCCATGTCTTTCAATATGGGTTCAATTTGATTTTTGGCAGCAGCTTCTCCCGCCATGCAAATGTGGATGGCTTTTGCCCGGGCGGCTTCGGGCCTGCCCATGATAGGAGCCGAAATGAGTATCTTCCCTGATTCCATATACTTTTCATGGAGTTGTTCGATCAGTTGTGGGGAAACAGTGCTCATCGACACGTGGATACCTCCATCTGGCAGATGATCAAGAATAGCCGGGTGAATTTCCCGCAGGGCCGTGTCATCGGCTACGAGGGAAATCACAACCTGCACCTGTTTGCATAATTCACCCACGGAACCGCAAATCCGGGCTTCCTGCTGAAAGGCTTCCAGTTTCGAGGGCGTACGGTTGTACAAATACAGTTGATAACCTGCATCAATCAGATGACGAATCAGGGGTTGGGCTAAATGTCCTGCTCCGATAAATCCTAATATTTTATGATCCATAGCTATACGGTTTTGTCAAAAAGCTATCGTGTGTAGGTGAGCCAACAGATAATTGGTCAACAAGCCTGTGGCGATGGCTAAGGTGAAGCTCAACAGGGTGCCCACCATCACATATTCGGTGAGCTGACGGTCGTGGGCTTCTTTCAAGTCGCCAAACCGGAAAATGGATTTTGCGGCAAACAAAAATCCTACGCCTTGCCATTGGCCTAACACCACAAACCACAGAATCAGCATTCTTTCCAGCATACCGATCCATTGCCCGGCATGCAGAAGAGAGGCTTTGTCGCGCACCTGGGGTGTCCAGCGGGCAATCCACACCCTGATCCATACCGAGCACGGCAGGGTGAGAAAGAGCATGGCAGCCATCCAGACAATTACCGATGGCTGCACCCAGCTAGCTTCAAGCCAGGGCTGATGGAGGTACCAGCGGGCAGCCATCCATAGGCTGGCGAGATGCAGCAACTGATCGGCCAAAAATAATCCTCCGGCCGGAAGATGTCCATGTTGCCTAACGGTTTCCTTCCCCCAATCTATACCGCCATGCACAAGGCCTAATCCCAGTGCCCAGGGCCAGAAATCCAGCCTACGGCTCAGCAGCCATAGCAGTAATACATGCACCAACAGATGGGCGTAAAACTGGGGCGCAGCCCATCCCCGATCCTCTTTAGCCTTGACCCAGGAAGCAGGCTGCAAAAAGAAATCTGCCAGCCAATGTGCCACCAGTAAGCTGATGAAAAGCATTAAGAAAAATATTTTGATAAGTTAACCCGAAAACGTTTTTCCACTTCCATCACCTCCTGAAAATAAGCTGTTTTCAGTCTTTTGCTCACGGCATGCTGCTGAATGTGCAATTTTTTGCCGAGTTGTTGTTGGGAAGCATCCGGGTGCTCGAGCGATAATTTCACCACCTCGGCAGCCTTGTTAGTCCAGTGATTCATGGCAATGAGGCAAAGCCTGAAATACAAATTCATTTCTGCATCGAATTCCGGATTGGCTGTCTGGATAGCCAGCAGCAATTTTTCCTTTTGCAGCCGCTCAAACCGGGATCCGGAAAAGCTAAAAGCCGTTCCATTGCTTTCGGTGATGCGCTCGCCTAAATATGCTGCCTCTCCCAGCCCGATGGCCATTCGCACGTCTATATGTTTGCACATCTTCACAGAGGCTTTGATGTAGGTTGCCATCCAGAAAGCCCGTTCCGGCTGGTTCAGCATCAGCTGAAAGCTATCACCCCGGAATATTTCCCAGTCTTTCGGGGAACTGCCGGCCCGGCTTAGTGCTTCTTTCAGGGCCTTCATCCATGAAGCTGGCGATAATTTCCGGGAATGGACAATATCGCCCGTGATCACTGCCACCATGTACCAAATGTAAGCCGAATTTCCGGCATATTCCAATTAATTCCTTTTAAATGGAATAATAACAAAAATCACTTATAAGCGGAATACGATTTAGGGAAAGCGTTTACTTAGTTGGAGCAGTCGGCCTAGTTGCAGGCCGGTGCGAAACAGGTGTTGGCGGGTGGCTGCAATGTGGTCGGACAGAGAACCTGGTCCGTTGACAACAGATAGCATCATGTCGAAATGCTGTTGAAGCCGGGCTGAAGGGTGTTTGGGGATTTCTCCGGCCAGGGCAATGACGGGAATACCTTGTGCATGGGCATATTGTGCCACGATGAGGGGGGCTTTACCGTCCAGCGTTTGGGTGTCGATGCGGCCTTCTCCGGTGATGACGATATGGCTATGGAGCAAGGCAGTATGGAAGTGGGTATAGTCGAGAAAAAATGAAGCGCCTGGTAGCAATTCGGCTCCCAGCCAGGCGTGCAATCCGCCGGCCATGCCGCCGGCAGCTCCTGCCCGGGGATGTTGCAACAGCGAGATACCTGTTTGCTGGCGGGTGACCTCGGCAAAGCGATGGAGGGCTTCTTCCAGGCGAGGAATCATGGCCGGGGTAGCGCCTTTTTGTGGGGCATAGCGGGCTACGGTGCCGCCGGAGCCAAGCAGGGGAATATCTACATCACAAAGCACCTTCCAGCTGAGACCCTCGCGCAGGGGTATTAAGGCCCGGTCGTCAATCCGGTGAAGGCGGTGCAGCTGCAAGGGCAAACGGGTAAGCGTCCGGCCCCTGCGATCGAGAAAAACAGCTCCCAGTGCCCCAAGCAAGCCCGTTCCGCCATCCACGGTTGCGCTGCCGCCTATGCCGATGAGTATTTCCCTGGGATGTCGTCGCAAGGCTGCAGCAATGAGCTCTCCCGTACCCCAGGTATTTGCCTCCAGAGGCCGCAGTTCCTTGGGCTGCAGCAGGCGCAGGCCCGAGGCAGCAGCCATTTCCACTACAGCCGTCTGGCGTTCACTTAGCCACAAATATCGGGCTCGGATGGGCCGCAGCAGCGGATCGTGGCAGTGCACTGTCAGGTGTTTTCCCCCCAGATGAAAATGCAGGCTTTCGGCCGTAAAATCACCGCCATCGGCAACCGGAAATAGCCGGATTTGCTGGGAAGCGATGCCGGCCTGATGCAGGCCACGGGCAAGGGCTTTTACGGCCTCAATGGCCGATAAGCCGTGTTTAAAACTATTGCATGCCAGTAAGATGTTCATGTTGAAAAGTTTCCTGCTTGGTTGCCGGCGCTATCTGGCGGGGCAGCAGGCGATACACCATTTTGCTCGATAAGCCTGAAAAGTTCATCCAGCTTGGGTGTGATGATGATTTCGGTTCTCCGGTTCCGGGCACGGCCTTCGGGTGTGCTGTTGGTATCTACCGGATCATACCAGCTGCGGCCTGATGCCGTGATATGGAGGGGGCTCACATGATAGTCATTGATGAGGATGCGGGTAACAGAAGCTGCACGGGCCAGGCTTAAGGCCCAGTTATCGGGATAGCGCCCATGGATGGGAATGGAATCAGTATGTCCTTCAATATCAATATCCAGGTCGGGATGTTGGTTAAGCACCTGTGCCAGTCTGGCTAGCGCTTCCACACCTTTGGGTTCTACTACGGCACTGCCCGATTTAAATAATAATTTTTCCTGCAGGGAAACATACACCCGTCCGTTTTTCATCTGCACACTGAGCTCATCGGATGTAAAGCCCATCAAAGCCCGGGCTATGGAATTTCTGATGCTATCCATGAGGGCGTGTTGCTGTTGAAGCACTTGTTGCAGATGGATGAGTTGGCGCTGTTGTTCGGCCAGCTGCTGTTGCTGCTGTTCAATCAGGGCTTGCGAAGATTGAATTTGTTTTTGTTTGTTGCTGATTTCCAGGGCTGCTGCCTGAAGGTAGCGTTGCAGTTGATCGTTCACATCGGCAAGCTGGCTGCGAAGCCCGGCTACAGTGTCATTGCAGATTTGCAGATTCCGGCTCAGCTGCAGGCTGTCCTGCAACAGGTTGGCAACATGCAGGCGCGCCTCCACATATTTTTTCTGGGACACACATCCGCCTATCAACAGGCTTATGCCTCCCAGCAGCAAAAGATATTTGCTATTCATGGGCAACATAAATTTCTGGTAAGATAGGAAAATAGCGGGTAAAAATAGGTTAATCTGCCATAGGCAAATAAATCTGATGCAATTCCTTCCCTGATTTTCTTGAGCATATCATGCTCCTGGCTAAATGATGGATGCAAGTCATCAGGATCAGATTCATTTAAAATAAACTGGTTTGCCCGGCAGAGGGTATATCTGCTTGTTGTTGCCAATGTATTTCGGCAGGTTTTCCCTCGCATATTTTTGTGCCTATGGCTTTCCAGCCGGTTACCGGCACAGCCGAAGCCAGTTGCACCAATTGCTGGCGGGCTTCTGACCGGCGTTTACCCGTGACCATGGAAGCTACAGGTGCAGGTTGGGTAGATACCAGCAATAACTCTGTAGCCGGATGTTCGCGCACAAATGAAAATGCTGTATCCTCGCTCTGGGTTTCGATCCGAAATCGTTTTGCATAACAGGCCTCTTTTTCCCCGTCATAATACACAGCGGTGATCAGTTTTTCGGGATCAAACTTTTCAATGAGCATCACATCAAGCGGATCATATCTATGCATGAGTGAAGTATCATTTAGCTCATAAGTGCCGTTTTTATAGATAATCAAGATTTTTTCATCCGGATAAAAACTTCCCAGGTATTGTCCCTTCCCATCTGCGTTCAAGCGACCAATTTCAGGGTCATACCATCGCTCTTCAGCCTGAACAGTACCAGCTGTTTTTTCTTTTACCTTCACCATTTTCACGGGGTAACGGGTCACTTGGTTGCCTTGTGCCTGGCGGTTTTTCACATCTAAT
>JADGHY010000279.1 GCA_019683625.1 Thermoflavifilum sp.
GCGAGAAATGCGGCTATATTGAAAAGCTCACCAAATATGGTACGGTGCTGAGTGAAGTGGGGTCAAAAGATGAAACCAATATCTTCCCGCCGTATAAATGGATTGAACTCATGCGGGCCGAACTGAATGCCGGTGCTTCTTATGTGATTGCCGAAGCGCGTGAATCTGGTAATGTGGGCCTGTACAGAAGCTCTGGTGAAGTGCGGCAAGGATTGGTGCAGGAGATATTGACACAAATTCCCGATGAAAAGATTATATGGGAAGCCCCACAAAAAAGCCAGCAGCTTTATTTTCTGGAACTTCTTGGATGCAATGCTAACTTGGGTAATCTGGCTCCGTCTGAAGTGATCCCCTTGGAAGCCATGCGGGTGGGTTTGCGGGGAGATACTTTTCACTTGTATCTGAATGGCTGTTCCCGTTTCAAACGGCCTCCTAAAAATAATCCTGCTTCCTGATTTTGGCGCCATGGCACATCGTTTTGGCATCATTGGCTTCCCGCTTGAGCATTCCTTTTCACCTGCTTATTTTCAGCAAAAATTTCAGCAGGAAGGCAAAAAAGATTATCTCTATGTGAAATGTCCCCTCACCCAAATCGAGGCATTTCCCGAGCTGTTGAAACAGCACGACGATTGGGAAGGATTTAATGTAACCATTCCATATAAAGAAAAAATTATTCCCTACCTGGATGAATTAAGCGATCAGGCAAAAGCCATTGGTGCGGTGAATTGCATTCGCATAAAAGATGGGAAAACCATCGGGTATAACACCGATGCAATTGGTTTTAGGCGTTCTCTGGAGCCTTTGCTCAGACGTGAGCACCGGCAGGCCCTGGTATTGGGGACAGGCGGGGCTTCCCGGGCAGTAGCCTATGTGTTGCAGCAGTTGCAGATTACCTACCAGCTGGTTAGCCGGCATAAGCAATCTCATTTATACAGTTATGATGAATTGAATGCCGATATTGTTTCATCCCATTTGCTGATTGTCAATACCACGCCGGTGGGCATGTATCCACATGTGGATGAAGCTCCGCCATTGCCCTATGAGGCCATTGGAGAAAATCATCTTTTGTTTGACCTGATCTACAATCCACCCCTCACCCGATTTCTGCAATATGGCCAGCAACAGGGGGCCAGGATTCAGAATGGCTATGAAATGCTGATTTTGCAAGCTGAAGCCTCCTGGGAAATCTGGAATAGTTAAAGGCATATCTATTGCTCATTCTTTACATCAGGTGTTTGTACAATTTGCTGCATCAGGATTTTACCTTCCGGATCGAGTAATAACTTCACGGGCCGAAACGGGCAAGGCAAAGCAATCGTTTGCTGTTTTTGCTGAAGATACACAGAGTACTTATGCATTTGACCCGTAGTATCCCTGACCTGAATCTCGAGTGGCAGGTGAAAGGCTTCGCCATTTTGCAATTGCTGCATAAACAGCACAATTTTCTGTTGCCGGACATCATATTGCCAGTTCCATTGAATCAAGGGATTTTCCGGGCGATAAAGCCATTGGTGAAAGAAAGTATCTAATGACCGATGAGATACTTGTTCCATGATATGGATAAAATCTTCAGTGGAAGCATTTTGGTGACGATAATGCTGCACATAATTGCGCATGCCCTTCCAGAAAAGCGAATCCCCGATCAGGTCTTTTAACATCTGCAATACATAAGCGCCTTTCTGATAACTGTCTGGATTAAGGAGTTGTTCGGGTTTTTGAGCCTGATAATTGATTACGGGTGTATGATGCAAAGAGTCATAATGCAGGATTAATCTCCGATCATGTGTCAGGATATGCAATAAGCTATCCCTTCCGAATGCATGTTCGGCAAACACTTCACTCATGAAGGTGGCAAAGCCTTCGCTGAGCCAGATATGTGGCCAGTCTGTTTCCGTCACGCAATCTCCGAACCATTGATGTCCGATCTCATGAGCAAGGATTAGGGTATTTTGTTGTTTGCCGGTAATGATATGCTCATCGTAAAAAATGCAACTTGCATTTTCCATGCCGCCATATCGGGTGGTTGACTGTACATTGGCCAGTTTCTCGTAGGGGAAAGTTCCCAGCAGGGAATCAAAATACGCGATGATGGCAGGTGCTACACCGAAATCTGTGAAACCTTCCGATTTATTTTGCGGATATACCCAGCTTTCAACCGGCACATGATTTACTTCGGCCAGATATTGGACAGCAAAAGGGGCTACACCAATGACCATCACTTTGGTGGGAATAGGATATGATTCTTGCCAATGGGTGAGCGTATATCCGTTGAGGAGATTAGTGCGCTCGATCAGTTTGCCGTTGGCAATCACCTGGTCATAGCAGGGTGCCTGCACGAAAAAATCCACTGTAGCCTTATCGGAGGGATGGTCAACAACGGGCAGCCAGTCATGTGCACGTGTGGGCCAATTATCTCCGAAATACGTGCGATCGCCAAACAGGTTTTTACCGATAATCAATCCATCTGAAGGACGGCCATGGTAGCGGATAATCACTTCCTCGGTATCCAGCAAAGGAAGAGGATGCGGGAAATGCAATTCGATATATGCTTTTCCGCTTGTATAAGCAATGGATTGATGATGATAGATAATTTTATCTACCTGCATGCCCGTGGAATCAACGGCATTGGCAATATCAAAGTCAAATCTGCAGGATGCTATGTTGGCCTTACGTACGACGAAGCGGATTTGCGCTTCACCCTTGATCTCATCGGAAGCGCTATCCAGTTGCAAATGAAATGCATAATGCAGCACATCGATGAGCGAATCGCGTAATGCTGCTATGGCACAAGCTTGCTTGGGGCTGATGATCCAGAGCATAGTCAGCAGCACATATCCCATACAAAAATGCGTTATGCCAAACCATTTCATGAATGAAAAAGAATATTAACCTATGAATATGTCTATTGCCTTTCAAT
>JADGHY010000280.1 GCA_019683625.1 Thermoflavifilum sp.
CTGTTAGGCTATTTACCTTTGTTGATTGTTCTTGATAGCTTGACTTTAAGTTATTAAACTCATTCTTTAGGTTTATTACATTTGTTAAATCACCCACTGCATCTAGAAGCATTTCTCTAACCTTTTTCCATCGAAAAATACGGCTGAAAAAACCTATACTTTTAATGTGTTCAAGTAGGTTTTCTAATTTTTCAAAGCTGTAATCCATGGTATTTTTTATTTAAAGTTTTTAA
Source organism: Thermoflavifilum sp. (assembly GCA_019683625.1). GTDB lineage: Bacteria > Bacteroidota > Bacteroidia > Chitinophagales > Chitinophagaceae > Thermoflavifilum. Next base: position 234 of record JADGHY010000280.1, read on the forward strand.
TGTATTTAAAACTTGTTGGCGTATTTTGGGTTTATTGTGCAACAAATGACATTTTCAGCTTTATGAATAGCTTAATCTTCTTGCATACCACAAGTGCTTACCTGTTTTTTGGCGTAGGCTAATAAGACGGAGCCATTATTTTCTGCTCCACAAGGAGCGCCGGGCTGATTTTTCGGCATAATACCCATAGCGATACACATCATAACCATTGCCATATCCGTAATAGCCTTGGTAGCCCGACCATTTCACGTCGTTGACCACGATAAACGGACGAATGAATCGTTTCTGCTGATATAATTCATGCAACATTTCCACCTGCCTGCACAAGGTATAGCGTTGCCGAACCAAAAGCAGGGTAAGATCAGCATATTCTCCCAGGATAAGGGCATCGCTTACAAAGCTCACGGGAGGGGTATCCATCACCACCAGATCGAACTGCTTGCGAATGTCGTTAATCAACGCCGGCATCTGTGGAGATAAGATTAATTCAGCCGGATTGGGAGGCAGGGAGCCTGCCGAGATCACAAACAACTGTTCAACCTGCTGGACTTGCTGGATGGCAGCAGATAGCTGGGCCTTCCCCTTCAGCACATCGGCAATACCCATTTTCACGGGCATCTGCAGGCGCTCCATGAGTTTGGGTTTGCGCAGGTCAAATTCCATGAGCAAAACCCGCTGCCCCCGAAGCGCAAATGCAGAAGCCAGATTGCTGGAAAGAAAGGATTTGCCCTCCCCGGCAAAAGAGGAGGTGACCATGATCAGCGGAGTATGGGGGATGGCTGAAAGTTCACGCATGAGATTGGCCCGCAGGATGCGAAACTGTTCGGCAATCACATCGCGGCTGTCGGGCACCACCACCAGCGGCTCATTCCCGCGGCTATGGCCTATTTCTCCGATAATCGTAATTCCGCAATGCCTACGTACATCGGCACGGGTCACAATCTTATCATTGAGCAGGTCTTTGAGATAAATAATACCTACCGGCAACACCAGCGCAAAAAACAAGGCTAACATGGCCACATTGCGCTTGCGCGGAGCTACGGGAAATTTCCCGGCCGTGGCAGCAGAAAAAACTTTTCCGTCCGGAGCAATAGATGCCAGCTGAATACCAATTTCCTCCCGCTTCTGCAACAGATAGGTGTATAAGGCATTTTTGATGAGCTGCTCCTGCCGGATATTGTTGAGCTCATCTTCTTTTGCCGGTAACTGCAAAGCCGTGTTCTGAATGGCCTGCAGCTGGCTCATCAGCTGATCGCGCGTGAGGGTATAGGAATGCTTCAACGTTTGCAGGTTCTGCAACATGGCCGACTGCAAATCGTCTAAGCTGGCTTCAAGCCTGCGGATAACCGGATTATTGGGCGTGGTCTGCTGCAGCTCATTCTGCCTGCGTAAAGCCAGTTGATTATATTGGGCAATCAGGGCCGTGAGCGTCATATCCTCAATGCCAAGATTGGTGGGCGCCAGATTATACTGATGCAAGTGGCTGCGGATGTCATTTTCCAACATGTTCAACAGCTGCAACTGAATTTCTATTTTTTGCAAACCCTCCTGCAACGTGCCCATGCTCGATAAGTATTGGGTGGATTGCTGATCCAAATCCAACAGCTGATTTTCTTTACGGAATTGCTGAAGATTGCTTTCCATGGCACCAAGCCCCTGTTCCAGCATTTGAATACGCTGGGTGACAAAGGCATAAGTATGTTGGGCAATCTGGCTTTTTTCTTCTACACTATACTGGATATATTCTTCCATCAAGGCATTCAAAATCTGCTCTCCTGCACCGGGATAAGGCGTCCGATAAGTGAAATCCAACACACTGGAACTCGTATTCTTTTGAATGATGTTTAAATCTTTGCTGAGTGCATCGGCTTCTTCACGCACCGGAACCCAGCTATATTCGTATGGAATATCGGATTGAGAAGGATTTTCGGCAAAAGCATTCCTGCCGATTTGAAACACAGATCCTCCACAGAAAATAAGACTATTAAACGGATAAGGCCTGGAATCCTGGTTGATGAAAAAATGCGTGGCATCAGCAAACCGAATCTGAAAACGATATGTTTTGTTGCTATCTGCAATATGCATCACCTGTATGTGAAAGGGTAAACTATCAAATAACCGCGTATCCCGAAAGCGATCTTTGCGCACATATTGTTCGTTTAAATGCAAACGAGTCACCAGGCGCTTCAGGAAAAATTCGGATTTCATCAACGCGATCTCATCATCCAGATTGATATTTTCATTCGGAAACATTAAACCGGCAAAAGGGCTTTGCTGGCCCGATGTGCTGGCATCACTCCCTAAAATGGTGTTCGACTGGGTTTTCACAATCATCGTGGCATGAATTTCATATTCCGGGGCCTGATACCGGAGATATATCCAGGCCAGCAGGCCACATAAGGCCAGGAATAACACAAATAGAGGCCAGTGGGATAGGTATTTCCACAGAGTTTCTTTGAGGCTTCCCATCTGATCGTGCGAATCAGATAGAAAGAATGATTGTTTGCCGTCTGAAGAGATTTGTCCGTTTTCGGCTGCCATACCTATACCTTAAAATTTCACATGTTGAAGAATGATTACCAGAATATTGATAGCTGTTAACCCGATCTGAATCAGCTGAAACCGCCGTGCAGTGAGCTGATCCTGACTGGCAAGTTCCCTGCCCGTGGG
>JADGHY010000281.1 GCA_019683625.1 Thermoflavifilum sp.
CACTTAAAATATACACTTATCATGAAAAAAATCCTGTTTATTGTGTTTCTGCTTGCCCTGAGCGGCTGGTCCTTTGCCCAGAATAAAATGGTGAGAAAAGCTGAAGATGCATTGAAGAACAAAAATTATGATGAAGCCCTTGCCGATATTCAGCAAGCCTTGCAGGATGATAAAACAGGTAAGCAAGGGAAAACCTGGTATCTCAGCGGAGAAATACATGGCGCCATAGCTACGGAGAAAAAAGATCCTCAGGAAGCATGGCAAGCTTTTCAGGATTATCAGAAAGCCGTGGAATTAAGCCCCAAAGACCCGGAAATCCTGCTTACCCTTTCCAAAAACCTCAGCGATATTTATGTGGTGATGGGCAATGCAGCTTACGCCGATCTGAACAATCAGAAATTTGATTCAGCCTACGATAAATTTATGCGCACTTATGCCATAGCCCGTTTTCTCAATGAAAAAGGCGTAGGCACCATTCCTACCGATACCGCCATGGTTTTTTATACCGGATATGTAGCGCATCAAAGCCATCATGATGATACAGCACTGGCCTATTTCCAGAAAGCAGCCGAACTGAATTTTGACAAAGAACCCTATCTGTATTTCACACTCGCGAATATGTATATGGACAGAAATCAGTTTGATAGCGCTATTGCTACCGTGGAAAAAGGCAAAAAATTATTCCCTACCAACGATAACTTCAATAACCTGGAGATTCAGCTTTATGAAAAAGCCGGCAAAACAAATGAGCTCATCAGCAAACTTGAAAACGAAGTAAACCAGCATCCTGATAACTATAACCTTATCCTGAACCTGGCTATCTTATACGATAATCTTGCGCATCCCACCGACGATCAGGGCAACGACACAGCAGCACCTGCAAATGCGCAGGAATTAGAACAAAAGGCTATAGACATGTATAAGAAAGCTATTGCTCTGAAACCGGACGATTATCCTGCTAATTTTAACTTAGGCTTATTGTATTACAACAAAGCTGCAAAATATGGCCGGGAATTAGGCCAGCTGGGATCTTCTCAGCAGGAACAACAGCGTGCGCAACAAATTGCCCACTTGCAAGATAGCCTGCTGAACCTGGCCCTTCCTTATCTGGATAAAACCTATCACCTGCTTGATGCCAAAGCAAAACTCGATCAGAACGAACTCCTGGCCTACAAAAATGCACTTTCCGGATTGAAAGCGATCTATGCCCGGAAAAATGATACCGATAAATACAATGAGGTAAAACAAAAATATGACCAGGCCGACAGCAAGGCCCAATGATGCGCGAGCATATTTGTGCTGAAAGGTCTTCCTCAGGGAAGACCTTTTTTATTGCCATAGCCAATGATGATTGAAGCATAAGATTGTTTTGTTAGATCTGTTGCAGCGAAATGATACTTGCACGCTTCAAAGGTTTTAGCTAATTTGTTTGCTCAATGGTTCAGCATGAAAAGATGGCTCTGGTTGTGCTGCAATATCCTGTGGTTGGTTCCGCAATTGGGCACAGCGCAAACAATAGATTCTATCGGCTTGTTCCACAAAGAGGCTGATATAGGAACGGTTGCCATATCCGGACAAGCTGCTTACAATCCCTTATCTCAGGCTTACTGGATCAGTGGTTCGGGTAGCAATGTATGGGATCGCACAGATGCCTTTCATTATCTTTATACAAAGCTTTCCGGCGATTTCATCCTGTATGCCGAAGTGCACTGGCCCGAGAAAAGTTCCGAGCCACACCGTAAGGCAGGATGGATGATCCGCAGCAGCCTGGATGCACATGCTGCCTCCGTGGTTGCAGCAGCACATGGCAATGGATTGATTTCCTTGCAATACCGTGCTCATCCAAACGGTATCATGGCCGAACAGCCTTTGCCTGCAGATAGTGCCTGGGTATTGCAACTGGAAAGGCAAGGGCATCGGTATATCCTCGCTGCGGCCCGATTGGGCGATACCTTGCAACAAGTGGAAGTAGACACCGTTGATTTGCCCGACACGGTTTATGTAGGGTTGTTTGTTTGCGCACACCAATCCAATCGCGCCGAAAATGCTGTTTTCCGCAATGTGCGCATCATCCGCCCCGCGCCGGCTAACCTGATCCCTTATCACGACTATCTGGGAAGCTATCTTGAAATACTGGACGTACACAACGGGCATCGCTGGATAGTATATGCCGATTCAGGATCCCTGCAAGCGCCTAACTGGACAAAAGATGGGCAATCCCTGATCTTCAATAAAGAGGGTCACTTATACCGGCTTTCCCTAATCACCCGACAGATTACCCTTATTCCAACCGGCGATGCTGTAGAAAATAATAATGATCATGTGATTTCATTTGATGGCAAATGGCTGGGCATTAGCAATACTCCACGTGATAGCAATACCTCACATGTATATGTGGTACCTATTTCCGGCGGAGACCCTCGATTGATTACCCCGCAGGGCCCCTCTTATTTGCATGGATGGTCGCCTGATGGAAAATATCTGGTTTATACGGCACAGCGAAACGGAGAGTTTGATATCTATCGCATTCCCGTGCAGGGTGGAAAAGAGCAACGCCTTACCGATGCTCCCGGCCTGGATGATGGCCCCGAATACAGTCCGGATGGTGCATACATTTATTTTAACTCGGTGCGTTCAGGAAACATGCAGATTTGGCGCATGCATGCCGACGGTTCTTCTCCTCAACAACTTACGCACGATGATTTTCAGAACTGGTTTCCGCATGTTTCACCCGATGGCAAATGGATTGTTTTTCTTTCTTATTTGCCGGAGGTGCATGCTGATGATCATCCATTTTACAAAAAAGTATATATCCGTATCATGCCCGCTGATGGAGGCCTGCCACGTGTGCTTGCTTATGTATATGGTGGACAGGGAACAATCAATACGCCTTCTTG
>JADGHY010000282.1 GCA_019683625.1 Thermoflavifilum sp.
CTATTCGACGGCATTCCTCAACATTGGGAGGGCAAGATTTTGGTGCCTTTTGCCATGGAATCGGCTTTATCCGGAGTGGGAAAAACCGTTACACCCGATCAATTGCTGTGGTATGAAAGAAAATTTGTGGTTCCCGACAAGTGGAAAAACAAACATGTGCTGTTGCATTTTGAGGCGGTCGACTGGCAGGCAAGGGTTTTTCTAAATGGCCATGAACTTGGCTTACATCAGGGAGGATATGATGCCTTTAGTTTTGACATCACGCCTTATTTGTTGCCCGACAGCAATACCTTGATTGTACAAGTATGGGATCCCAGCGATGCAGGCTACCAACCCAGAGGCAAACAGGTGAATCATCCGGAAGGTATCTGGTATACGGCGGTTACCGGCATCTGGCAGACAGTATGGCTGGAACCTGTTTCAGCTGCGCATATCACTTCGCTGAAATATTATCCGGATATTGATCGGCAGATCTGTGATGTGGAAGCAAAGGTATCCCACGCGGAAACGGGCGATCAGGTGCGGGTAATAGCTTATGCCCGTGGAAAAGAAATTGCCCGTGCAGAAACTGCTGCAGGTGAAAATCTCAGGCTGCATATTCCTGCTCCTCAGCTGTGGACACCCGATGATCCATTTTTGTATAATCTCACGATTCAGTTGGTCAGAAAGGGCAGGGTAGTGGATGAAGTCAACAGCTATATGGGCATGCGCAACATTACTGTGGAGCGCGATGCGGCAGGCATTCCCCGTATCATGCTGAATCATCATTTTCTGTTTCAACTGGGCTTTTTGGATCAGGGATGGTGGCCTGATGGCCTCTATACACCACCCACAGATTCGGCTATTCGGTTTGATTTATATCGGGTAAAAGCTTTTGGTTACAACCTGTTGCGCAAACACGTGAAGGTGGAGCCCCAACGCTGGTATTACTGGTGTGATAAGCTGGGCATTTTGGTATGGCAAGACATGCCCAGTGGTGATTTGCAGGAACAACACCGCAATGATGCCGGCGAAATCATCCGTACAGCCCAGTCGGCCTACGACTTCCGGCAAGAGCTAAAAGCCATGGTGGATCAACATTTCAATCATCCCAGCATCATCATGTGGGTGCCATTTAATGAAGGCTGGGGACAGTTTCAAACCATTGCAATCGATAATTGGGTAAAAAAATACGATCCTACCAGATTAGTAGACGGTGCCAGCGGATGGTATGATTTTGTCGGAGCGGGCGATGTGGAAGACATGCATAAATATCCTGGCCCGGGTATTCCGGAAGATAAACAAGATAACCGGGCACGCGTGCTCGGGGAATACGGAGGATTGGGATTACCCCTGGAAGGCCATACCTGGCAACCCAAACAAAATTGGGGCTACGTATCTTTTCAAGACACGGCCGCGTTAAGGAGGGCCTATATCAACCTGATTCATCAGCTACCAGGCCTTATCCGACAAGGCTTATCTGCGGCTGTCTATACCCAGCTCACCGATGTAGAAGTGGAAGTCAACGGATTCATGACGTACGACAGAAAGATCCTCAAACTCATGAGCCCCGAAACGGTTGAAGCGAACCTGCAACTCTACCAGGTGCGGCCTTAAGCGTGTCTTAGCTCATCGGTTTAGCAACATAGGGAAATATCTTGTATCTTTGCCGGCAATCCCATGCAAAGAATCGATCTGGACAAGATCAGATGCTTTAGGATGATGATGGTGGTGAACCAGGATAATTCCTGAATATGAAATAAGCCGTAAAGCTCTTTGCAAAGTTGGCTTCATGTGGAATTTCTATTTGAAATATGCTTTCGGGAAGTAGCGCAGTCCGGTAGCGCACCACGTTCGGGACGTGGGGGTCGCTGGTTCGAATCCAGTCTTCCCGACCAAATGACTTCATGCAGCAGCTTGTTATGGCATTTCTTGTAACGCGTTGGTCTAATTGCGGAAACTATAGTGTCGGTATTCCAGCCCACAAGTTCCGCTGCTGCTTCTTGGATTGCACGGGGCATATTTTGCTGACTCCAAGGATAAACGCCAATTATGGGTTTGCCATTGTATTAAGCGAGTGCTATTTCCTTCAGAATCCATTCACTATAAGCTGCATACATACATAGGTTGTCGCCTTTCTTATACAGTTTGTTTGCAATTGCTTACTGCCTAGTTGTTGGCAACACCTTGTAAGTAACCTTATGCCTTTTTTCAAATTAAAAGGTTTCAAGTGAGCCGTCTTTTTAAGAGTTGTGCATTAACAGCAACTATAATGGTACTCAAGCTCATCAATACAGCTCCAACGGCGGGGCTAAGCAAAATGCCCCATTGGTATAAAATACCTGCTGCCAAAGGAATGGCAATGATGTTATAGCCTGCTGCCCACCAAAGGTTTTGTATCATTTTGTGGTAAGTGGCTCTGCCAAACAAAATCAGATTAGCAATGTCTTTCGGATTAGAGTTTACCAGGATAATATCGGCTGTTTCGGCTGCCACATCTGTTCCTGATCCCACTGCAATGCCAACATCAGCTTGTGCAAGTGCCGGAGCATCATTGACGCCATCTCCCGTCATTGCCACAAACTCACCCTTGTTTTGCAATTCCTTAACCTTTTCTAATTTCTGGTGGGGCAATACATTGGCAAAATAACCGTCCATTTTTAATTCATTGCAGACTTTTTTGGCCACAAATTCGTTGTCGCCAGTAAGCAATAGCGTTTTGATACCCGCATCTTTAAGCATCTGTATCGCTTCAAATGATTCTTCACGAATCTGATCTTCAAAAGAAAAATATCCCGCTACTGAATGATCAACCATGATATAAACCACCGTACTTGCCTCTTCCTCACCTGTTTGTTCAACTGAAATA
>JADGHY010000283.1 GCA_019683625.1 Thermoflavifilum sp.
GGTTTTTGCAGGAACAGTTTCCTAAAAAAATCAGTCAGATTGATTTGCAAAAACTGGAAATTATTTATGAAGAGATGTTACAGGATAATGAGCTGATGCAAGAGTTGGAATTAATCACCAGCTTCGCTCTTGAAGAATTAAAACATACCATCGACAGTGGTGTGCAGATTTATGAATTCATTGAACAACAAATGGCTATAGAACCTGTGGGCATTTTGCCTTTGTATAAAAATGAAGGGTATGTGCTGTTGCATTATCATGGTATTACGGAAGTGAAGGTGTATGTGTATCATATTACCTTGTTTGAGCATCAGGCAGCCCGGTATAAAGGTATCCGCATGGAATACGTGAATACCTGGCGGAAGCTGCATTTCACCACGTATGAAAGTTTGAAAAAAGAAATCATCAAAACACACCACCTGTTACCCAATCCTGCGGTGTATCTGGTTAAAAGCAAGCTGCAGGTGCCGTTTCAGGAGACGCTTTTGCCCATTGCCAAACGGATGTTGATGCGCACCTTGTCTGAGGCCGATACCCTTGCTTAGGATCATTCAAAATCAACCCGGCCCTGCAGGCGGATGTCTTGGGACGAGCTTCCGATCAGCAAGTCAAATGTGCGATGATCCACCACCCATTTCATCTGATGATCATCGAAATAGCTGAACGCCGATCTTGGTAAACCTATCGTGATGACGCGGCTTTCGCCGGGTTGCAGAAACACTTTTTGAAATCCTTTTAATTCCTTTTCGGGCCTTACCAGCCGGGGATGCTCTTCGTGCACATACACCTGAGCCACTTCTGCACCAGCCATTTTGCCGGTGTTCTGAATGGTAAAATACAGGGTCACGCTATCCGGCCCGGATTTTTCCACCTGGAGGTTGCTATAGCTAAAGCTGGTGTAAGATAGCCCATGGCCAAAGCAAAATTGGGGTTGCACATGATAAGTATCATAGTAGCGATAGCCCACAAACAATCCTTCGCTGTAATATTCAAAGCCATTTTTGCCGGGATAGGAATCAAAGCGGGCAGTAGGATTATCGGCCAATGTTTTCGGGAAGGTCATGGGCAATTTGCCGGAGGGGTTGACCAATCCAAATAAGATCTCGGCCAGGGCTTTACCCCCTTCCATGCCCGGATACCAGGCCTGGATGATCGCATGGGCCTGAGTAATCCAGCGTGTCATATCCACTGGGCCTCCGCCCATGAGCACGACAGCCGTATGCGGATTGGCCTGCAAAACTGCCTGAATCAGGGTGTCCTGGTCAAACGGCAGATTCATATTGGGCTTATCCACACCTTCCGCATCAAAAGCGTTATCATCCCAGGCGTCGGAATATCCATGAATCCATCCTCCCACATACACCACGGCATCGGCCTGGCGGGCGGCTTCCATTGCCTGCTGAATCATGGCCGGATCGGCATGAAAACCTCTGGCTATGCGATAACCCGGCACATACAGGATCCGGGTGTGCTTGCCCAGCAAATCCCGAAGTCCTTGCAGAGGTGTGATTTCAAACAAAGCTGGCACCTGCGAGCTGCCTCCTGCCCTTGCATTTTTCCAGTCGGCGCTAGCCCCGATCACCGCCAATGTCCTGATCTTTTTCCGGTCGAATGGCAAGAGCTGATCCTGGTTTTTCAACAACACAATGCCTTCTTCGGCTATTTTCAGCGCTATGGCCTGATGTTCCGGCGTGTTGCGCACCCCCGCCGGCCGCAGGCTGTCAAACTTATGCACCTTGTACATCACATACAAGATGCGCCTGACCTTTTCATCGATTACCGATTCGGGTACAATGCCCCGCTTCACCAGGCTGATGACGGTGTCGGCCATGAAAAACTTATGGTAATCAGGATGGGGCAACATACTCAAGTCGGTACCCATCTCCAAATCGGTACCATTCATTAACGCTTCCATGGTATTATGCACAGCTCCCCAATCGCTGATCACCATGCCTTTAAATCCTAACTGCGATTTCAAGATATTGTGAATTAAATAAGCATTTTCCGTACAATACTGGCCGCGAAACTTATTATAGGCGCCCATCAACGTAAGCACATGCCCCTCCTGCACCGCGGCCTTGAAGCCGGGCAAATAAATTTCATGCAGGGCCCGCTCAGGCATGTCAACATTAATGGTAAACCGATCCGTTTCCTGATTATTGGCCAGATAATGTTTCACACAGGCTGCAATGCCCTGCGACTGTACGCCCTGAATATACCCCACCACCATCCGGGAAATTAAATAAGGATCTTCGCTCAGGTATTCAAAATTGCGACCGTTCAAGGGTGTGCGGATGACACAAATGCCCGGACCTAAAATTACATCCTTGCCACGGGCATTGGCTTCGCTGCCCAGCACCGTGCCAAAATCATAACCCAATTGAGGATTCCAGGTGGCGGCCAGGCATACACCCACGGGCAAATAAGTCACCGAATCATCCACCTTCAGTTCTGTCCATCCCCTGCCATGCTCCATGCGCACCCCGTTCGGCCCGTCGGACATGACCAGCTCGGGAATGCCCAGCCGCGGCACTCCCCCGCTGGTAAAAGAGGAGCTGGCATGAATCATGTTCACCTTCTCTTCCAGCGTCATCAAAGCAATTAATGAATCGGCCTTCCGATAAATGGTGGCATCATCCAGGGTCTGAGCCCGAAGCCATAGCGGTGAAAGAAGGGTAAAAAGAAAAATCGGGAAAAAAATACGAGTAGGCTTACCATACATAGCCAATGTGGTTTATGGGTAAATGAATAACCTGCGATTCAAAAGCATAAAAATAGAAAAAAATCCATCTTTTAAGAGATATCATTGATTTTATTTAAAAAGCAATCCATTATCATGCATTCGGT
>JADGHY010000284.1 GCA_019683625.1 Thermoflavifilum sp.
GCTGTGGAGTAATCTCTTTAGTATTGGCCAGGAAAGGAAGCAAATTTTTCATGCCATAATAATGAATCATGTCTTTAAACACATGATAGCCTTCTGTGATTTTGATAAAAATATTCTTGCGGGAAGAATGTTCGAGTCCTTCATACCTCACTTCTATTTGTTGCAATACCTGATGCCTTTCTTCGAGTAACTGATGTCCCAGCCGCTCATAATCATCATCAGAAAGTTCGGTTTGATTGTGTTGATGCAGATGAAAAGCTTTCCCGGCACTATAAGCCATTATTTTCAGGGCATCCAACATTTCATTCACAGAGTCGGGAGCCAGAAAATCGTATTCCAGATATTGAATCTTGGCTGTTCGCTGATCTCTGTCCTGATATTTCCATGCATTGCGGGCCAAGGCATACATATTGTATCGAAACCAGTAACCCGGCATCACTTTAAGGCGATTCTCACTTTCTTCATGTACGAGTAATGAAAAAGGTACTTGCAAGTTTATTTCAGCCGGATAGTTCCCTTTGGCAATCAGGGTGAAGCTGGCAAAACGCGAGTTGTGCTTCAGGCTCACACAGAGACCTGGCCAGAATCCCCTGCCGGCAATGATTTCGCCATCTGCTCCCCGGGAATTGTGATTGGAGCCGATGGTAGCACCTGCAGCCATATTGCTTTGCCCCATTACCAGTGCAGCACACAAAAATGAATTGTTATGATGCTGCTCATGTGCAGGGAAAATCAAAGAATTTAATACTTCACAACAGGAAACCGTAGCATTATTGCCTAAATAAGAGTTAATGAGCCGGGCACCATATTTTAAACTGGAATGAGAAGCCATCACAAAACGAACAGCTTTCACGCCATAAAATACACGACAGCCGTAGCCAATGATGCCATTCACCAGTTCACACCCTTCTCCGATCTGCGAAGGTGCTTCTGCGCTGCTGTTGATAGTTACATTCTTGATTTTATTGGCACCTTTGATATAGGCATCAGATCCTATTTTGGTATCTTTAATGATTTTGCAGCTTTTAATCACAGTGCGATCGCCCACTTCCCCATAATATCCTCTGCGATGATCAAAAGCCCGGGCAGTGAACTCCATAAAACGCTGCATCAACAGATCATCTTCCCGGAAACGGCTCCACAGATAAGCATCACCAGGCAACATGCCTTCAAAAGGCAACACCTTACGCCCGCCATTTTCATTGCAGATTTCCAGCCAGATGCGGTGTGATTCAGGTTCACCTTGTTTCAGAATCCCATTGCCAAATCGTGCATAATCTGTGGTAGCCATTTCATCCACATTGGTCAGAATCACTTCATTGCCGATGATGTAATGCGATAAATAATTAACTTGATTGATGACCACATTGTCTCCGATATCGGATGAGCAGATGGTGCTGTTGTATAGTCCTACGGCTAATCGCAGGTTATGAAACTCCAGATAATAAGGTTCTAATTTACCAATGCGCACCAGCCCATAGAAATGGCAATGTTTTACCAGGCCGGGATCAAAAGCATCATCTACCAGAATATGATTCCAGTTGTCTGAAGTGTTGTTGTTGCGTACAAGTGTTTCGATTTCGTATGCGGTGAGCTGTCGATAGTGGCGTCGGGGATTTTGTTGATTGCGAATATAGTATTCATCCGCACCTTCGGGTAAATACTGAGGATCAATAAAATGATAACCCAGGGCCTGAAGCGGATGTTTGGTGATCTTGTTCATACGAATATGATTTAATCATCAACCCAACCATCATTCAACGGTTACAGACTTGGCCAAATTGCGTGGTTTATCCACATCATATCCTCGTGCTACACCAATGTAATAAGCCAGCAATTGCAAAGGAATCACATTCAGCACGGGTGCCACAATTTCATTAGCTGCAGGCACGGCTATCACATCATCGGCCAGCTGAGGAATGATATCATCGCCTTCGGTAATCACGGCAATAACTTTGCCCTTGCGGGCCTTGATTTCCTGGATGTTGGAAATAATCTTTTCATGAAAACGATCGTGTGTGGCCACAAATAAAACGGGCAACTGCTCATCCACCAGGGCAATGGGACCGTGTTTCATCTCGGCTGCAGGATATCCCTCTGCATGGATATAGGAAATTTCTTTCAGCTTCAAGGCGCCTTCCAGCGCAACGGGGAAATTATATCCCCTGCCTAAATACAGGAAATCCCTTGCCTGTGCATATTTTTCGGCTACCTCTCTGATGCTTTCCGCTCTTTGCAGTATTTCTTTTACTTTTTCAGGAATCAGTGCCAGCTCATGTAACAGATGCAGGAATTTTTCTCTGGGCAATGTACCTTTTTCGTGGGCAATCTTCAGGGCAATCATGCATAACACGGCCAGCTGGGCGGTAAATGCCTTGGTGCTGGCCACGCCGATTTCGGGACCCGCATGGGTATAGGCACCCGCGTGCGAGGCACGAGCGATGGACGAACCCACCACATTGCATACCCCAAAGATGATGGCACCGGCTCTTTTGGCTTCTTCAATTGCCACCAGGGTATCGGCCGTTTCACCAGACTGCGAAATGGCGATCACGATATTGCCCGGATGGATCACCGGATGGCGATAGCGAAACTCTGAGGCATACTCCACCTCCACGGGAATCCGGCAAAGTTCTTCAAACATATATTCCGCCGTGAGTGCCGCATGCCAGGAGGTGCCGCATGCCACCATGATGATGCGCTGTGCTTCTATGAATTGCTGCAGATAGGCTTCTACTCCCTGCAGGGTAAGCCTGCCATTTGCCTCATCCAGTCGGCCTCTTAAGCTATCATAAATAGTATCGGGT
>JADGHY010000285.1 GCA_019683625.1 Thermoflavifilum sp.
GAAATCAGGACTGTGATATTGAAATAAATATGCAGGTGAAGTGTAAAAATGTTTGGCAATCGGATGCCTACTCGTATCTGCTAATGTGGAATCCTTCAGCCATTCCGGATAACTGGTGTACCACTGCCGGATCATTGCCCGATCAACTGCGGAAAGCATTGTTGTTTGCGAATCCACTTGTTGCACATAAGGCATCAGGGCAGAAGCTTGGTAAGGCTTCACAAAACTGGAATAAGTGGCCGGTAATTTGCCCGACAATATTTCCAGCCGATCTGCTTCATGATAGATAGGATCATGCAAAGGAATTTCGGTGGATTGAGCATGTATTTTCAGGCATGGACAAATCAGTAATGTCCCCAAAAACGAGATATACGTAAAGCAGGACAGAAAGGAAGAGGAATATGACATGGCCGAAAACAGGTTGAGAAATGTGAATGTTTCTGTATTTTTATCACATGCAAAGATATTTGATCAAGGATATTCTGCTTGTTAATGAAGGGAAAATCGTGCCAACCGATGTGCTGGTCGAAGGAGAACGCTTCGAAAAAATTGCTCCCCGGATTCAGGTGAAATCAAGTGTTACGGAAATCAACGGCCAGGGCAAATACCTGCTACCAGGCGTGATTGATGATCAGGTGCATTTCCGCGAGCCTGGATATACCCACAAAGCCACCATCCACAGCGAATCACGCGCGGCCATTGCCGGGGGAGTCACCAGCTATATGGAAATGCCAAATACCTATCCGCCGGCTGTGACGCTGGAATTGCTGCAGCAGAAATACGAGATTGCCAGCAAGCATTCCCTGGCCAACTATTCATTTTATCTCGGCGCTTCCAACCACCATGCCGATGAAATACTCCGATTGAACACCTATCGCCAAGAAATATGTGGCCTGAAAATTTTTATGGGCTCCTCTACCGGCGAATTGCTGGTGGATGATATTCCTACCCTGGAAAAAATATTTGCCAACTGCGAGCTGCCTATCACCACCCATTGTGAAGATGAAGCCCTTATCCGCCAAAGGCTGCAACAGGCTAAGGCTCAGAAAGGTGATGCCTTGTCGGCTGCCGACCATCCCTGGATCCGCAATGAAGAAGTATGTTATCGATCCTCTTCGTTTGCTATTTCGCTGGCAAAGCGCTATGGTACAAGATTGCATGTGTTGCATCTGACCACTGCCGATGAAATGAAACTGTTTGATGCCCTTACTCCGCTGGCTGAAAAACAAATTACAGCCGAAGTATGCGTGCATCATCTGCATTTCACGGCCGACGATTATGCACGCTTAGGTAATTTGATTAAATGCAATCCAAGCATCAAGGCTGCCCACCATCGGGAAGCCTTGTGGCAGGCCTTGCTGGATGGGCGCATCGATGTGATTGCTACTGATCATGCGCCACATACCTGGGAAGAAAAACAACAACCTTATCTGCAAGCCCCTGCTGGCCTGCCGCTGGTTCAGCACGGCCTGTTGCTCATGCTCGAATATTATCAAAAGCAAAAAATCTCTTTGGAACAGATTGTAGAAAAAATGTGTCATCATCCCGCTATCTGCTTCCAGGTGAGCGAACGTGGGTTTGTGCGGGAAGGATATTTTGCCGATGCCGTGATTGTGGATCTGCATGATCATACGCCGGTAGATAAAGATCATCTGTTGTACAAATGCCAATGGAGCCCGTTTGCCTCACACCATTTTCCCGCACGCATAACCCATACCTTCGTAAATGGGCATCTGGCCTATGTGGATGGCCGGTTTGATGAAAGGCAAATGGGTAAAAGACTCTTGTTCCATCGCTGAACATATCCTCGCATACCTATGGAAATCGATAAGACAACATACGAAGATTTATCTATCTTTCATGCCGATGAAGCCTCCTCTCTTTTTCATCATCTTAACTTCAGCCGCACAGGTATTGGGCAAGCCGAATTAAAACGCCTCTTTCTCCATCCCCTAAAAAGCTTGGAAGAAATTCATCATACTCAGCAAATCGTACAGTTCATTTATCAACATATTGATCAATGGGAGCATTCGGTTACCAACGGCACCATTGTGATGATTGAAGAATATTTAAATGCCCGCATTGAAACTGACAGGCCCGGAAATAATCCGCTGTTCACGTTCTTCCAGCATATCTGGTTTCATTCGTTGCGCAAAAGTGATTACTCTTATCTCTGCTTTGCACTTTCCCATGTGTCTGATTTCATGAAAGGTTGCCGATATCTGGTGCAGCTATTGCTCAAACCCTCCACGCCAAACGAACTCAGGGTGATCCTTGCGGCCATGCAAGAGATCGTTTCTCTTACCCATGCTTCGGCCTTCGATCATTCCTTTCATACCCATACCCCTGTTAGGATTGTGCTTAAGGCACATGACATTGCAAGACGTTATTTTAGATCCCGATTGCAAGAGTTAATGCGTTTATATGCGCGTTTAGATGCCTGGTTTGCCATGGCCAGCGCCATGAAAGCATACGGGTTTGTGATGCCTGAATTTACCACACAACAAGCTCCTTACCTGCGGGTAAAAGGTATTTTTCATCCCCTTTTACATCATCCTGTTAAAAACAATGTATGCTTGAGCCGGGAAGAAAATTTTCTTTTCCTTACGGGAGCTAATATGGCCGGGAAAAGTACACTCATCAAAGCCGTGGGCATTGCCGTGTTTTTGGCTCATATTGGCATGGGTGTGCCGGCAAACGAAATGCAATTGAGTTTATTCGACGGAATGCTCACCAACATTCACGTGGATGACGATATTATTC
>JADGHY010000286.1 GCA_019683625.1 Thermoflavifilum sp.
GGTTATAGGGGCATTGGCAGCGCACCTGCAGTGCGCCCGGCTCGGTGAATTTATTTACGATTACTTTATAATAGATTTCGTGGGAATCGTTTCTCACCCGGAAAGAAGCGGTATGCAGGATAGGATCGGCATCAATCAGGGTCACGCCACCCGTGGCATAGATACGTTTGCCCCTGCGGATCACTTCGTCCGTTCCGTTGCTGTACACAAATTTCAGGATCTCGGGCAGCGGCATGAGCGATCTGATTTGCGAAAGGGCAAATCGCAAATTTACAAAATTTCCAACGGAAAGGGAAGTAGAAATCAGGCTAATTCAATTGCTCCGTCGCGATATACGGGCACCACGGCTGCCTGGTCGATGGTGAGGCAATAGGCAATATCTTGTTGGAATCCATGCCGGGTAAGGCGTTTAAAATGAGAAGCCTGCTGCATGTTTTCCAGCAGTCGTTTCCGAGAAGCAGAAAACAGTTTTTCGGCTATGATGGCAGCATCACATTGGATGTCGAAACGCGATTTTAACCGGTCGATGATGGCGCCGGCCAGCAAGGTATCTTCCAGATTAATCCGATCTTTCCAGCCTGCACAGGCCAGCAGAATAGGTTTGTTGCGCCGGATGAGATAGTCACACAACACGGAAAGATTTAAAAACGAACCAATTACAATTTCTTCCGCATCCTTAGCCATGTGCAGCAATCTTGTGCCATTGGTGGTGGTGAGCACCAGCGTTTTCCCCTGGATAAAGGAAGCCGGATATTCCAGCGGGGAATTGCCATGTTCCAATCCGGGTGCGATGTGTCCGTCTCGTTCGCCGGCGGTAACAGCACCTAACTGGCGGCCAATTTCCATGCATTTTTCCACGGAGTCAACGGGAATTACTTTTGATGCGCCATGGTACAGCGCAGTACAGATTGTGGATGTAGCCCGCAATACATCAATAATCACCACAATTTTTTGGGATAAATCATACAAATGCAACAAAGCGGGAGACAAGCAAACTTCCAGCCCTGGCTTATTTTCCTGACTCATAATTTTTACACAAACAATGGGCAAAGGTAAGGCAAAATGAAATAATAGCTTGAAGCCGTAATTTTTTCAATATAAAGATAGGCAGATAAAACCTGAATACATACACGGAGTATTTGGCTGATTTCTCCAGCATTTTTTACCAATAAGATGAGGATGACAACGCAACATGGGCACAGGCTATTGCATGGGTTACTCAATTTTCCAAAGCCAATCTTAAAAGCAAACCTTATTGATGGAAGAATAGGATAGGTGGTAAATTATCAGATCAACACCTTATTGCTAACACAGAATAGCGCTCATGTATCTGCCCCAATAAACTGATCACGATTTTAAATTTTTATAGAAAAGCATAAATTGTTTCTGAATGTCATCTCTAACCTTTCTAAAAACAGTAAGTATTTCTTCCGCTGTTCCGGTGGCTTCTGCCGGATCTTCAAATCCGATGTGCATATATTTGCCTACTTCTCCGGCAAATACGGGACAAGTTTCTTTGGCTTGATCGCAGACGGTGATAACATAGTCGAAAGCCTGATTTAAAAATAATTCCACAGATTTGGGGTGATGCGTTGATATATCAATTCCTAATTCTTTCATCACCTGGATGGCTTTGGGATGAATGCGATCGGAGGGCCGGGTGCCGGCAGCATATACTTCGAGGTTGGGATCAAAGGATTTCAGGAATGCCTTTGCCATTTGGCTGCGACAACTGTTGCCCGTACACAAAATGAGGATGCGCATCATGGATTTGTTTTTTCGGCATACACGGTGATGCTGTATATGCCTGTATCGGATGATGCATGATAAGATTTTAGCGCATCGGCTGGTAAGTATTGTTGTAGGATATCATCGGGGAGCTGAATGCGTTTTTGTTTGAGTACAGCAATATGGGTGAATCCCGCTTTTTCAATGATTTGCAAATAATCATTTTTCTGGATCGCTCCGGCAATGCATCCCACATACATTTCTGCAGAAGCCTGCAAGCCGGCCGGTAATTCGCCTTCGAGTACGACATCGGATATGCTGAAATGCCCACCCGGTTTCAGGATGCGAAAGATTTCCTGAAATACGCGTGTTTTGTTGGGCACCAGGTTTAATACGCAATTGCTGAGAACCACATCGGCTATCTCATCGGCTACAGGTATGTTTTCAATATCGCCCAGGATAAAGGTAACATTTTGGAATCCTAATTTTTGTGCATTTTCCCTTGCTTTTTCAATCATAGCCGGTGTAAAATCGATGCCTATCGCGCGCCCCGTCTCTCCGGTTTCATGTCGGGCAATGAAGCAGTCGTTACCGGCTCCGCTGCCCAGATCAATCACCGTATCTCCTTTTCTGATCTTGGCAAACTGTGTTGGCAATCCGCATCCCAGGCCCAGATCGGCCTCGGGTTGATAGCCGGCTATGTGTTGATAGTAATCATTCATAATGGGAATGGCCTGTTCGGAGCAGCATCCTGATCCGCAGCAGGATGCTGCATTTGTTTGCCTGTCTTGTTGGGCAATGTTGCCATATTTTTCGCGTACCAGTTGTTTTTGTTTTTCAGAAGAATTATCCATTGATTATTGTTTTATCGCAATATTACGATGAACTACAGAATAAAAAAAATTTTTTTCGGGATCAACAAACGAGGTTTTCCGGAAGATCTTTGAAGAAAGCCTGAAAAGATTGCCGGAATTTGTGCCATGCCTTAGGATCAATGCAGTAGCAAACACCCGGCCCGTCGATGGTTCCCCGG
>JADGHY010000287.1 GCA_019683625.1 Thermoflavifilum sp.
CAAATATGGTTTCTGGGCTCAACTGTTGTTTGTGCTGAAATATTGGATTCACGATGATAGCCAACAATTTGAATTGACAGACGCGGCTATCGAAAAGGCAGTTAACCTGAGCTTCGACCTGGTCGGCAGCCATACTCTGGACAGGATCGTGGATTTCGGAAAATTTTTATTGATGAAGAAAGCCTGAAATGATAAAAGAACAGAACAGCATTCCAACCACCAAAGTGGAACGTGCAGCGCGCTTTGCCCTGACCGGAGCCAAACTGGGTGTGAACTATGTGAAACATTACACGCGAAAACTGGTTGATCCGGATCTGCCAAAAGATGCTCTTCATGAAGCTAATGCCGAAGACATTTACGAAGTGCTGAGTAATCTGAAGGGCAGCGCGCTGAAGGTAGCGCAGATGTTGAGCCTGGATCGTGGTTTTCTGCCGCCGGCTTATGCCCGGCGTTTTGCCCTCTCGCAATACAGCGCACCTCCGCTCAGTGGCCCACTTGTGGTGAATACTTTTTTGAAAACCTTGGGCAAACCACCTGGCCAAATTTTTGACCGGTTTAACCTGCACGCCACCCATGCAGCTTCCATTGGCCAGGTGCATGAAGCCTGGAAGGAAGGAAAACGGCTAGCCGTGAAAATTCAATATCCCGGCGTAGCCCACAGTGTGAAGTCGGACTTGCGGATCGTAAAACCTATTGCCATACGCATTGTGGGGTTGCAGGAAGCCGATATGGATCAGTATTTCGAAGAGGTGGAAACCAAGCTGCTCGAAGAAACCAACTATCGGCTGGAACTGCAACGATCACAGGAACTTTCGGCCCAGTGCAAGCATTTACCCAACCTCATTTTCCCAAAGTATTATCCTGCCTATTCATCGGATAAAATCATTACCATGGATTGGCTGGAAGGCAGGCATCTGCCCGATTTTCTGGCCACCAACCCTGATCAGCAAACCCGCAATCGCGCCGGTCAGGCACTCTGGGATTTCTACCAATTCCAGATTCATCATTTGCGAAAAGTACATGCCGACCCCCATCCCGGAAATTTTTTGTTTCAACCCGATGGCCGTGTAGGCATCATCGACTTTGGCTGCGTGAAAGAAATCCCGCAGGATTTTTATGAAAATTATTTTGCTTTAACGCGGCCGGAATTGTTGCGCAATGAGGCCCATCGGATGCAGATTTTCCGCGAGCTGGGCATTTTGCATCCCAGCGATACCGAAAAGGAAATTCAATTTTTTTCAGAGTTGTTTCAAAAATTAATTGACCTCACCACTCTGCCTTTCCAACAAGATTATTTTGATTTCGGTGATGAACGCTTTTTCAATGAAATCTATGCCTATACCGATTATGTGTATAGCCTGCCTGAGGTACGCCATTCCAAAATTGTACGCGGCACCCGCCACTCCCTATACATCAACCGCACCTATTTTGGATTGTATTCCCTGCTGGGCGACTTAAAGGCAAAAGTGCAAACCAGCTGGCGGCATATTGACGAGCTGGCTCAATACCTCCCAAAGCAAGAGGGTTAGAGCTTTCAAGGCGCAAGGGGCAAATTGTCCGGTGAAGGGTAAATCAATATACCGTTGCGAACTTGGGCAAATGGGGTGAGCCGGTGGGGATGAAGAGATCCATCTGGGAAGATATGCCACACCTGCACATCTTTGATGAGCAGTGCGTCGGCCACTAAGGAACGATGACAGCGCCAGGGCATAGCCTCGGCACACATGATGCAGGTGCGTTGCTGGCTGGCCATCTCAAGCAATTCAATTAACCCCCTTGCAAAATCGGCCGTTTGCATATAGTCGGCAAAACCCCGAAAGGCGGGGTGATGCCATCCCGTGTTGATGGAATCCACATGCGCTTTTCTCCGCCCTCCTAAGTTTTTCACCAGCTTATACGCAATGTTTTCCGCCTGCAGGGATGCAGCTAAGGCCTCTGCATTGAATTGAGGCACATGCCTGGATCCCGGAAATGAGCGAATATCGGCCAACAACTGTACCCCGTGCAGCTTAAGCAGAGAAATGAATTCATCCAAAGGATGAACCGAATGTCCTATGGTTAGGATTTGAAGCAGATCAGGCATGGGCACAAGCCTTCCTACGAGCAATTACACCAACTTCATCTGTTGGGCATCCCAAAGCACAGGTTTTTGCTGTTCATAGCTTAAGTTACAGGCCAGCGCAGGCGCGGCAGCACGGAAACCGAACACGGCATCTTCTACGATGGTAGCCTTGCCTCGCACCGCATCAATAAAACGTTGTACATGCACCTGGTGATCATCATATCCCTCGGGTGCTGTGAATACCACTTCTTCGGCTGGTGGAGCCATGCGGGTTTGGGGTGGATATTGGGCATTATACTGGGCTATAAAAGCTTGTTGCACCTCTTTCGGAAAAGTATCAAAGCTGTCCCAGCCTCCGTAGCCCGGCGCTTCTGGTAAAGGCTGCCGCCTGAGCCTACAGGTGCTATCTCCTATTTCAATCACCCCTTCTGTGCCTACCAGCCGGGTATAACTGCCTCCGCCGCTGCCATCAGCAAAATTGACCTCCAGCATCACCCGGAAAGCCGGATGTTTACCCGAAACAGCCGGATAATCCAACAAGGCGGCCATCAGGTCGGGGACATCCCGCCCGTCCTTCCAATAACTCAGCTCGCCTGTGGCATAAATACGCGTCGGACCCGTGGCTCCGGTAATATAATGCAGGCCACTCAGTAAATGCACAAATAAATCTCCCGGTATGCCTGTGCCATAAGCT
>JADGHY010000288.1 GCA_019683625.1 Thermoflavifilum sp.
TGTTTATTTTCGATATGTGACGCCTTACCAGATTAGCATCCAGCATGGTGTATTGCAATCAATCGTGCAGCGAGGTTATGTTTTCAAAACCTATGAAGGCCAGTTAGCATTGCCGGGCAGAAACGATAGTGTTCCGCTAATCCTGCATTTTTCCGTGGTACGTCCTTCGTTAGCCGATTCCTTAATATCGGTGATCGGAAACGAGGTCACGCTTAAATTGCTCACCTACAAAGGCAGGCTACCCTGGCGTGGAGAGTCGGCCACCATTGCCGATGCCTTGTTGTATGTGAGTGTGCCGGATAGTGTCAGGCAGCGTGAGCCGGAAGGCCAATGAGGAATACACTGGGTTTTTTGTGCAGATTGGGAAGAGCCGAGGTCCGCCATTGGGAAATGGGCGCACTTTGGATGAAGGCATGTGGAGAAGTGAGTTCAGCAGCCACACAGAGCCATGTTTGGGGATGGAGCTGTTGCAGCAGGGCTGTGAGCAACTGCTGGTTGCGATAAGGCGTTTCAATGAATATTTGTGTTTCTCCGGTTTCCTGTACACGGCGTTCGAGTGCTTGTATCATCTGGCGTCTTTGCTTGCTTTCCACCGGGAGGTAGCCACAAAACCGAAACTGTTGTCCGTTCATGCCCGATGCCATCAGCGCTAATATTAAGGCGTTGGGGCCGGTAAGGGGTATTACGCGGGCACCCAGCCGGTGTGCTTCAGCCACCAACAGCTGTCCAGGATCGGCAATACCCGGACAGCCAGCCTCGCTCAATATGCCCACTTCTGCTCCTGCCAGCAACCATTGCCGCAACGGCTCCAAGGAAACGGGGCGATGTTTGTCTATTTCCAGCCAGATCCTGGTCTTTAGATCCACATCAGGCAGCAGCTTTTTGATAAATCGCCTTGCAGTGGTGGCTTTTTCCGCATAAAAATAACGGATACGTCCCAGGGCCTCCATCACTTCTGCAGGTAGGCTTTGCAGCGCCGTCTCGTATAGAGGCGTGGGAATAAGATATACACAACCTTTCAGAGAATGGGAGGACATTTATAGATTTTTTAGTGGGGAATCCACAAACCCTGCGCATGGAATGCGAAATTGTGGGCAATTTTGGGTCTTAACCATGGCAAAGCTTTCTCGCAAATTACCGCTTTCTTTTTACCGCCGTCCCGATGTGGTGCAAATTGCAAAAGAATTGCTGGGCAAAAAGCTGGTCAGTTTTGTGGATGGGCAGCTTACCAGCGGCTTGATTGTGGAAACAGAGGCCTATGCCGGCTCTACAGACCGGGCTTCCCACGGCTATGGCGGACGGCGCACGGCTCGTAATGAAATGCTGTATCAGGCTGGCGGCGTGGCTTACGTCTATCTTTGTTACGGTATCCATCATTTGTTTAACGTGGTCACCAATGAAGCAGGTATTCCCCATGCCGTACTCATCCGGGCCATTCAGCCCGAAGAAGGAATTGAATATATGCTTCGGCGGGCAGGCAAACAGCAGCTTGACTATAGCCTTACAGCCGGACCCGGGGCGCTTTCCCGGGCATTAGGCATTCATTATCGCCAACATAATGGCGTGAAATTAACCGGCAACCTGATTTGGATAGAGGATGCATTATCCGTTCCGGATACAGAAGTGGTGGCTACCACCCGGGTGGGCGTGGCCTATGCTCAGGAAGATGCCTGGCTACCCTACCGGTTTTACCTCCGCGATAATCCATGGGTTAGCAAGGCCAAAGGACTGTAAAGACCATAAAAAAGCCCATCGTAAGATGGGCTTTTTGCTGACTACCTGCTGGTGATTGATGAGCTTGTGATCGTACTGAGCATGAGCACTACAGGTGATGCCTGATAAAATACAGATACGCATCGTCAAGCTCAATCAACTTTCGCTGATATAGCATTTGGGTTTTCAAATCTTTTGTAGTCTCTTTGATCTGATTGTACTTTTCTTTCAGCTCCCGGTATCTGGAGATTACCTCTTCTGAACTGCCGGGATGCTGAATGTCCAAGATGCGGTACACATCGTAAAGGTCCATTTCCATAGGATATTTTTATGGTTAACAAATAAAATTGAACCAGACAAAGATACTCGAAGGCATGGTGGAAAGGCAACCCCCATTTTTGGGGGTTTTTTAAGCAGTTTGTTTCCGGCTGGATGCATTATTCCAGCCCAATCTGTTTGGCTAAGGCAACCAGTTGAGGGGTACTGTTCACATTCAATTTGAGCCGGATGCTTTTTCGATAGCCTTCCACGGTATAGCTGCTCAAATACAATTGCTTGGCAATTTGCTTGGTAGTGTACCCGGCCACGATGAGTTTGATGATCTCTTTTTCGCGTGGGGTGAGGGAATCATGAATATTTTTATACCGTTGGGTGAGGGTTTCATGCAGGGCTTCGCTCAGCTGAGGCTGGGTGTATACGGCAGAAGTGAAGTCAATAAACACACAAAGGGTAAGCCATACTTTGCCTTCTTCTGTATATCGGAACGGGGTGGATACCCCCGCAAACCACCGATAGGCATTGCTATCGGCCCGGCGCACCCGGATGACTCCGGCAAAGTTTTCATCCTTCTCCTGATAATGTTGGTTGCTGAAGGCAGCCAAATAAAAATCATCCGGATACAATATTTTCTCAAAAAGATTATTTCCAAGTTGGTAAATGATTTCGGCAGGCATACCAAAAGCTTCTTCCGTAGCCTTGTTGCACCACACGATCCCCCCGGTAAGTTGATTTCTCAAATACACCAATGC
>JADGHY010000289.1 GCA_019683625.1 Thermoflavifilum sp.
CCTGTATGCTTATGACCGGTTTGATCTGGATCGGATTATGGATAGGATGGTGGGTGAAACTGCCGACCATCATCAGTTTTTCGGCTGATTATAATCCTGCACAGGAGGTGGTACATCTGCACTGGACCACCCGCAATGCCCCGGCAGGTGAGAAATTTATTATTCAACGTTCACTGGACAGCATACATTTTACCGAAATCGGGCAAACAGTAGGCATGGGTAAGCAGGTACTCCAGCATTATTATTTTGATGATCCCAAGCCCATCGGAAGCAAAATTTATTATCGTATTGCCGAGCAGGATGCCATGGGTAAAATCTACTACACTGCCGTAGCCGCGATTTCCAAGCCGGTAGCTGCTCTGGCCATTGGCAACTTATATGTAGATAGCAACAAGCAGGTACATTTTGCCGTGATCTCCCCGCAGGTTTCCATTGCCAACATCACACTTGTAGATCTCAACGGCAAAATCTGGCAATCCTATCTGGTGAATTTAAAACAGGGCAATAATTTGTTTTCCACCGATTTAAAGCATCTCACGCCCGGGATTTATTTTTTTCAGGTCAACGATAAAAAGGGTGGGGGTTCGGCCATGCTTCAGTTTGCCAAGGTAAATGATACCACCTACCGATATTGATTATTCCTGGTAATACACTCTTTTTACGCGTTGCGAGATGGTGGTCATGATTTCATAGGGGATGGTATCGGCCCAGCGTGCCAGTTGTTGGATGGGTAAGGCTTCGCCAAACACAATCACTTCATCACCTTCTCTCACATCGGGTATGGCGGAGATATCGAGCATGAGCATGTCCATGCAGATCCAGCCGATGGTAGGTGCAGGCTGGCCATGGATGAGCATCCAGGCTTTGCCATGGCTGAGGCGGCGGGGATAGCCGTCAGCATAGCCAATCCGTACCGTGGCAATGGTTGTAGGCTTTTCCACTTTTGCTGCCCTGCCATAGCCAATCGATTCGCCGGGCATCAGATGTTTGATCTGGGCTACTGTGGTTTTCAGGGTGGCCACCGGCAGCAGTTGTTTCTGAATTTCCGGATCGTTATCTACTCCGTAGAGGCCTATGCCCAGTCGCACCATATCGTATTGCCATTGCGGATGGCGATGAATGGCAGCACTGTTGGCCAGATGGCGTTTAACTGGATAAGGCAAAACCTGCATCAGCTGCTGGCTCATGGATTCAAACAGCGAAGCCTGTTGTGCCGTAAAATTATCTTGTATCGGATCTTCGCTGGCGGCAAGATGGCTGAATATGCTGGCTACCCGGATCAATGAGCGGGTATGCTGCAGGGTGGTGATGAGTTCCGGAAGCTGATGGGGTTCAAAGCCCAGCCGATGCATGCCAGTGTCCAGCTTCAAATGGATGGGAAAAGCCGAGATTCCCGCGTTTTCTACTGCCCGGACAAATTGCTTTAGTTGTGCCAGGGTAAAAATTTCGGGCTCTAATTGCCATTGTACCATAGCCTGAAAGCTGCCTGGCTCAGGATTCATGACCAGTATGGGCAAGCGGATGCCGCCCTGGCGCAGCGCTATGCCCTCATCCGCATAAGCCACTGCCAAATAATCAACTCCATGATAGGCCAATAAACTGGCAATCTCCACACTGCCACTGCCATACGAAAAAGCCTTTACTACCGCCATAAGCCCGACGCCAGGCCGCAGATACCGCTGAAATAGCTTAAGGTTGTGGATAATAGCCTGCAGGTTGATTTCCAGCACGGTTTCATGCAGGCGTTGCTCCAGCAGGCGGCTGATCTGCTCAAAGGCAAATATGCGGGCACCTTTCAGCAGGATGGCTTCATCCCGGAAATCATCGGGTGAAAAGGTCTGCAGGAAGGCAGCCGTGTGCGGATAAAAACGGCACGCTAATCGCGGAATTTGTTCGAAAACTTCCCGGTTGGCCATCAACTGCTGACCAATCCCAATAAGCCTTTCCACTTTTTTCTGCTGAATAAGCTCGGCTATTTCTTGATACAGTTCCCGTTCGTTTCGGCCGCTTTGCAATAAATCGCTCAGGATAAGGGTTTTTTTCAGTCCCGATGCCTGTTGTTGCAAAAAGTCCAGTGCAATGGTCAGCGAATGGATATCGCTGTTGTAACTATCGTTAATCACCAGGCATCCATGCATGCCGTGTTTGAGCGAAAGCCGCATTTCCACAGGCTGCAGGCGGGAGATGCGTTCCTGTATGGTTGACCAGTCATATCCCAGCCAGCACATCAGGCATACCGCATGCAGGGCGTTTTCAAAAGAACCTTCATCTGCAAAGGGAATTTGCAGGGGGTAAACACCCTGTTGATAGCGGATTTTCACCCGGATATGATCTGGAAACTTCAACAGGGAAATGACTTGCAGGCGAGCCTGTTCGTGTGTTGACCAGTCGAATACTTCCAACGGTTTTTGGCTGTTGGTTCTTTGCTCTTGCAAGTGCACCACGGCCCGTTGAATCAGGGGATAATCCTTGCGGTAGACCAGCATCTGCACATCGGTAAATAGCTTCATTTTCTCGGCCACCTTTTGTTCCATGTCGGAAAACCCTTCCTGATGGGCGTCGCCAATATTGGTAAAAATGCCGATGGTGGGCTGAATGATGGTTGCCAGCTTTTCCATTTCATGCGTACGGGAAATACCCGCTTCGAAAATAGCCAGCTGGTGCATCTCCTCCATTTGCCAGACGGATAAGGGTACTCCCACTTGTGAATTATAGCTCTTGGGGCTGCGCACAATAAAAT
>JADGHY010000290.1 GCA_019683625.1 Thermoflavifilum sp.
CCCTTATCGCAACTGTGGCAATGGGCACAACATATCCTGAGGCCAGGACCAGATCATGGATTGTTTTGCCTGAAGGGGGGTGATCTCCGGAAAGAAATACAGGAATGCGGCTGCCAACCCGTGATTCATGCCCTTTATCCTTTGCTGAAGCGCGAATATTTTCAGGAAAAATATCTATTATATCTTCCCCAATCAGCTGCGCCGATGGGAAGAAAAAGGTCTCCAGTTGATGAGTTGCCGAAAGGCTGATCGGATTTGCTTTCCCAGCCGGTAGTAAAATTCGCGGTTAAACAATTGCGAATCGTTTAATGCTTTATATACCAGA
Organism: Thermoflavifilum sp.; assembly: GCA_019683625.1. Classification (GTDB taxonomy): domain Bacteria; phylum Bacteroidota; class Bacteroidia; order Chitinophagales; family Chitinophagaceae; genus Thermoflavifilum. Next base: position 326 of record JADGHY010000290.1, read on the forward strand.
AAAACGGCAATGGGTACCAGCACCATAGTGGCCAGCCACATGCCAAGCCAAGGGGCCACCACCCCATTTCTGGCAAGTTTTTCCCCAATAGTGGAAATCACATTATACACCACAAAAAAGCCTACGGCAAATACCAAAGGCGTTCCCAGTCCGCCCTTCCGGATGATGGAGCCCAGCGGTGCGCCAATTAAAAACAATACCATGCAGGCAAATGAAAGCGTGAATTTGCGATGCCATTCAATCTGATGTTTGCGAATGCTGTTTGCCAGATCCTGATAATTCTGGGAAGCGATCTGCAAAACCATGTTATCGTCCTGCTCCACGTTCATCTGGATGCGTTGCAACACATAACTTAACACCGAGTCGGGAATAGTTTCTATAAAATGATGGACGTGCTGAGGCACAGGCACCGGATGCGCCAGCCAGCCCGTATCCTTCCAGGCATAAAAAGCATAGTGGGGCGTGAGTTCTGCCTTTACCCTGCGTCCCGGATCACTGAGCTGTAGCCGTATAGAATCAATGGCTTGATTCAGTTGTTTTACATTTAACATCTGATACGAACCCGCAAAAAGCTGAATAGGTGTACGGGTGAAAGCAAATGAACTGAGGTCAAAAATCTTCTGAAAACGATGAAAATGAACCCGGACAAAATCATTGGATACGGCAGGCCTGAAACCTCGTTCTTCATATTCCCATCCGTTAAATAAGGTAAAAACCACATAACGTTTGTTCGGCGATTGTTCCATGATGCCCCGTTCTGCCAGGATGAGCTTGTCGCTAGTGCTTACGCTGCGATCGTATATTACCACATGATAAATGGTTTTACCATCGGGAGCCTTATCTCCTACTCGGATGGCATATCCTTCCAATTCGTTGAAAAACACGCCTGGCTTAATGTTGAATCCATGTTTCAGGTTGCGGATATCATACAACAGGGAATCACCATGCAGGTTTGCCCAGGGTATCACATAATTGGAAAACAAAAAGGCCAGGATGGCAATGAATCCGCTCAGGATAATGAGTGGCTGCATGAAACGCATCAGCGAAATGCCGGCCGACTTAAGGGCAACGAGTTCAAAGTTTTCTCCTAAATTACCAAAGGTCATGATAGAAGAAAGCAAAATAGCCAGCGGCAAAGCCAAAGGCACCATCTGCGTGCTCATATAACCCAGCAATTTTAAGATAATACCCATCTCCAGGCCTTTACCCACCAGATCATCAATGTATTTCCAGAGAAATTGCATGATGAGCACAAACAGGGTAATAAAAAATGTGAGCACAAACGGCCCGAGAAAGGCTTTGATGATGAGCTTATCCAGTTTTTTCATCTCGGCCGGATTTTAAATTTTGCCCCATCTTTGTTCCGAATGATATCAAAATAAGCTGATGGCATGAGCGCGAAACATGAAGTATCTGCAGCAAATTTAGGGCTTTCACCACAGGAACTTGAACTGGTTCAGAATCAGGAATGGATTCACCTGAAAAACCAGATCATCCAAAAAGCCATTGCCCTGATGGGGCAGCTGCACCATACTTTGCAGGAAAGCTTAAAAGGCTGGCATTTGCCCGAAGTGTGGCTGCAACCGGGCGCCAAAATTTCCAGAGGAGAGCGTTACGAGGGCTTGCCTTATGTGATCCTGGATTTTCCGCGATTCTTTAGCCAACACGATGTACTGGCCTGCAGAAGCCTGTTCTGGTGGGGAAATTATTTCACCTGTACCCTGCATATTTCGGGAAAATTTCTGCAGCAATATCGTCCCGCTTTGGAGGCCCATTTTGAATGGGTTCAACGACACGACTGGTGGGTGAGTTGCGGGCAGGAGCAATGGAGCCACCGGGTGCATAATACGGCCAACTATCTGCCACTCCGGCAACTCTCCCAGCAGGCTTTTGCATCACTTCTTCAACAACAATCTTTTCTGAAATTGGTAAAAAGCTATCCACTGCAGGAATGGAATGGCTTTGTGGCTTTTGCGGTGGAGCATTATTGCCAACTGCTCAGATGCTTGGGCATGGCTCCGGATGCAGATAATTTACAAACTCCCGATTCGGTGTAAAAGTTCTTTGATCTGATAATCCCATAGCCTCGACTGATCGGCAATTTCTTTTTTATCTGCAAAATCTTTCACAACCAGGATGGTTTCATTGGTAACCTCCGATTTTTGAATCCGAAATTCAAAATATTCATCTTTCTGGCTGTTGAGCCACCGCAGGCGGATATATTCTTCTGGCTTTTGCTCCACAATTGCAGCTTTTTCTTCCGAACCATTCCAGGAAAAGGAAAACACATTATCCCGCAAGTCAACCTTATCGGCAAACCATTCCTGCAGCCCTGCCGGAGTGGCCAGAAATTCATACAGGATAGCCGGCGAGCAGCGTACGGGATATTCTAATGTGTATTGAACACGCT
>JADGHY010000016.1 GCA_019683625.1 Thermoflavifilum sp.
TCCATGCGAGGGCTCAGCTTATCCCAGCCGCTGCCCTCAGAGGTTCAGCTGGTGCGGGAAGCCCGGCGAGGATTGGACTATGCCCGCAATGCCGGCTGGAAAGCTGCCCATGGCGATGTGGTCTTGTTCGTTGACGACGATGTAGAGGTGCATCCTCGGGTCATCCACTTTGTACGAGAAGCCTTTGCCCGGGACTGTGAAGTACATGCCCTTACCGGCCTGGTATTGCCCGCAGCACTGGATACCCTTGCCCAACGCGTCTTTGAAGCGTATTGGGGTTTTCAGCGAGGATTTCTTCCCAGACTTTTTACCGGCGAAACCATAGATCGGGAGGGGAAAAAATGGGTTCCTGTCTGGGAAATAGGTGCCGGCGCCTGCATGGCCTTTCGGCGTACGGTGCTGGAGGGTTGCGGCGGCTTTGATCAACGCCTCGATGCAGGTGCTGCCGGCTGCAATGGCGACACTGAGCTTTGGTACAGGCTATTGGTGCAGGATTTTACCATCTGTTATGAACCTAAAGCCGTAGTTTTCCATCATCACCGGGCCAGCCTGAGCGAGCTGCACCGTCAAATTTTCTCTTATCTGCGAGGTTTTACCACGGCCCTGCTCATCAGCTACCAACAATTCCGCCGGAAGGCCGACCTGCAGCACCTCACCCACACCCTGCCCCTTCATTACCTGCGCACCGGAGCCAAAGCTCTCCGCCGCCGCTTTCATCCACCCTACAACACCTGGCCAGCCGAAACCTTAGGCTACGCAGCAGGATGGATATATTTTTTCCGGACCCGAAACAAAACGCCCTATCCGGAGCCGTCGAAACCTATTGTGCTTTCATCCCCTTCGCCACACCCGCTCGTATCCGTCATCATCACCTGTTATCAACAGGCGCATTATCTGCCAGAGGCCATCCAAAGCGTCTTGCAGCAAACCTACCCGCAGGTGGAATGCCTGGTCGTAGATGACGGATCAACAGACCATACCGCGCAGGTAGCCCGTCAGTTTCCGGGAATTCGTTACCTCTACCAGACCCGGCAAGGATTGGCAGCTGCCCGCAATACCGGCATTTGCCATGCCCGGGGCGAATGGATTATTTTCCTGGATGCTGACGACTGGCTTTATCCTGCCGCAGTGGAAACACAACTCAGGCATGCCAGGCTTCACCCACACGCAGCCCTCATCACCGGGCATCACGATAAAGTTTCCGAAGACGGCTCTCTGCTCAAAAACTGGGAACCTGCCGAAGCACCCACAGATACCGAAGATGGGCATCTTCGGGTGGAAACTGCCCTGCTGCAAGGCAACTACATTGGCATGCATGCCGCAGTGTGCTACCGCAGAGCAGTATTCCGCTACCTTCGATTTGACCGTAGCCTTCGGGCTGCAGAAGATTATGATTTGTACCTGCGTGCAGCCAGGCTGTTTTGCATACATAGCCATCTGGAACGCATTGCAGCTTATCGCCTGCACAAGCAAAATATGTCGAACCGGATTGGCTACATGGTACAGCAGGTATTGCATGTGCTGCGCCGCCATCATCAACGCTGGCCTTCTCTTCAACTTCAGGTTCCTTATGCTGCGGGTAAACGCATCTGGGAGACCTATTATGCCCAGGAGTTGCTCAGGAGGCTGCAATTCCCTTATTTTTATGGAAAATACGCCTTCTCGATGGCCGAGTTAAGCCTGTGCCTGCACCGGATACCCCGGGCCTTCCTGCGAGAAGTGATAGTCAAGTTGTTGCAAAAAAGCCATCACATGATTAATTCCGCAGGCCTTGCAAGAAAATGGCGTCGTCCGCGAGTTTTTCGCCCATCCTGGGTTGCCGCTTATGTGCCGCCAAAGGGAAAATTAAAGTGGGGCGATCTGCGCCAGACAAGGCCTTTTAGTGCCCGGTTCGGATTCGACAGGGGTCGACCGGTAGATCGGTATTATATTGAACAATTTCTCCAACACTATTGTCATCTCATCCGCGGTCATGTGCTGGAAATTGGTGACAACACCTACACCCGCCGGTTTGGGGGTGATCGGGTGACCCGAAGCGAGGTGTTGCATGTGCGAAATGAACATCCGGGGGTAACAATTGTAGGGGATCTTTGCCAACGGCTTCCCCTCCCCGATGGTTTACTGGATACGATTATCCTTACCCAAACCTTGCACCTGCTGGAAACCCCGGAACGAGCTATTGCCGAATGCCATCGCCTGCTCAAGTCCGGCGGTGCCCTGCTTATCACCGTGCCCGGCATCAGCGCTATTGACCACGACGAATGGAGAGACAACTGGCAGGGCTCCTATACTGCCGTGTCGCTCAAACGCCTGTTGTGTACATGCTTTGCACCCGAACACCTCAACTTGCATACCTATGGCAACGTGTTGGCCGCTACTGCATTTTTATACGGACTGGCTGATGATGAACTCTCTACGGCTGAGAAAAACGACCATGATCCGCATTACCCGGTCATCATCGCTGCTTGTGCCATTCATTCATCCCGATAAATCCAATGTGTTATGTTCAGTAAACTATTTTCCCGAACCAATCAACACCCTAACGTTTCTCCGCCTTTCCGGCTCAACGGCATCATCCTCATGTATCACCATATTGGTCAGGTACATGCATCTGACCCATGGAATATGTGTGTGGATCTCCCCGCTTTTGAAGAGCAGCTGAATATGTTGTGCACTGCTTACCAGGTGAGGCCATTGATTGATTTATTGAAACCTGGCGGAGAAGCCTCCGAGAAGCCCACGGTTTACCTGAGTTTTGACGATGGCTATTTGGAACACTATACCGAAGTATTCCCCCTGCTGCAACGCTTTCAGCTGCCTGGCACCTTTTTTATTCCTTCGGTGTATTTAGCCGAACAGGCTTCGCTCTGCTGGTGGGAAGTGGTTGATCACGTGTTTCTGGATCATGACCCTATTCCAAGCCTGAAGGGCATTTTACCCGGCCCCGATGTATTTGATGAACAGGCCAGGATGAGCCTGCTGGTGACCGAACAAACCAACGATGAGATGTTTGCCTATCACGCCTGGCACAATCGCATGAAGGCCAATCCACATCGCCAGCAACGCTGGGCGGCTGCTTTGCTCAAAAAATGTGGACATACGGCAGAAGTATTGCCCCGGATGCTGTCTGAAGCCCAGATCCGTGAGATGGCACAAAGTCCGTATGTAACCATTGGCGGCCATGGCCTTCGCCATCAGGTGCTGGGCCTGCTGCCGCGCCGCAAACAATGGAAGGAAATTGTAGAGAATAAAAAACATCTGGAAACCCTTACGGGCAAGCCGGTGGAGGTGTTTGCCTATCCCCACGGGCATTACAATGAGATCACACCCGATTTGGTAAAACAAGCAGGTTACCGCCTGGCTTGCACCACCGCCGCCGAGTTAGATAATCCGGCTATCACGGCCTATGAAATTCCGCGGCTTTGGGCACGCAACTGGACAGCTGAGGAGCTGCATCTGCTGCTTGAAAAACTATTCCAGCAAATCCAGGCCGCCCATCTGCAACGGTAAAACGCTTTCTCTATCTACTCCTATGCAGCCAGCCCAACCTCTTATTTCGGTGTTGATGCCTTATTACCAGACAGTTGATTTTCTGGAAGAAGCTATCCACAGTGTCATGGCCCAGACCTATAGGGAGTGGGAACTTCTGCTCATTGACGATGGCGCCACAGACGGCAGCCAGGAAATAGCCCGGCACTGGGCTGAGACATATCCGGATCGGATTCGGCTCCTCACTCATCCCGACGGAGGCCACCATGGCCTGCCCGCTACCCGCAACCTGGGACTTGCCCAGGCCAAAGGTGCTTACACTGCCCTGCTCGATGCCGATGATGTGTGGCTGCCGGAAAAACTTGAACACCAGATAACACTGGCCACCCGCTATCCACACTGCGCCTTATTTGGAGAGGCATCGCTTTATTGGTACAGCTGGCAGCACACCGGTGGAACCGATACCCTTATTTATCCGGGCATCACCCTGGATGAACCTATCGATCCGCCCCGTGCGGCGCTGGAACTCTATCCCCTGGGAACAGGAGCCGCTCCCTGCCCCAGCAGCCTGCTGATGAACACCGCTGTACTCCGTGAGTTGGGAGGCTTTGAGACCGCTTTTTCGGGTCCTTACATGGTCTATGAAGACCAGGCCCTGTTGGCAAAATTTTACCTGCAAAAAACCGTATTCTTCTCCTCCAGTTGCCTGAATCGCTATCGCCAACGCCCCCAATCCCTTGTGAGTGAGCTTCATCAACGCCAGAATTATTGGCAAATCCACCGTTATTTTCTGAAATGGCTGGAACAATATGTCCATACCCATTGCCCTGATCCTGATCCCCGCATCTTGCAGGCCATCCGCCGGGCCAAACGAAAGAGCAGCATCTGGCAGAGGGCCTTGCAACAGGTTAGGGCGGTGTTGAGTGTCCATGCATCCGCAAAAGGATAAACTATGCCTGTAAGTATCATCATGCCGGTGTACAACGGCGCCCGTTATTTGGAACAAGCCATCAGCAGTGTGCTGGGCCAGTCATACCGCGATTTTGAGCTGATTATCCTCAACGACGGCTCAACGGACCAAACCCTGTCTATCTGCGAAAAATTTGCTGCCGATCCGCGCATTCGCATCGTAGATCATGCCACAAAAGCCGGCATCACCGCAAGGCTTAACGAAGGCATAGCCTTGGCTCAATATGAATGGATAGCCCGCATGGACGCCGACGACATCTGCCACCCATGGCGACTTGCCAAGCAGATGCGCTATATGGAGGCTCATCCCGGCTGTGCAATGGTCACCAGCTGGGTGCATCTGATTGACGAAGAGGGCCGATACCTCCGGACGGAAGGCATACCGGCCGCCTACCTGTATTACACCCTGCACTTTGAATGCTGCATTTTTCATCCGGCTGTCCTTTTGCAACGTAAGGCCGTGGAAGCCATTGCAGGCTATCGCCTTCCTTTTGCCGAAGACTACGACTTGTTTGTCCGGCTCATGAAACGGTTTCCTATTGGCGGTATAGACGAACCCTTGCTCAGCTATCGGATTCACAATAAAAGCCTGCATCGCCATCTCCATCCCCGGGAATACACCGAAAGCTCCATCCAGGTATGGCAACAGACCTGGCTTTCCGTATATCCCCAACTTCCTCCCGACCGCTATAGGCTTGCCTTCCAATATGATTATCACGCATTAACCGATGCAGCAGATAGCCGGGAATGCCTGGCCTGGCTGGATCGTTTTTCTCTGGCACTGCTGCATTTAGACAATCCTAACCGGGTGATACCCGATATGCTCTACATTTGGTCGTACAAGCGCAACCTGATGATGAAGCAAATGGCGGAACAGTTTTCTGGCCGGCAGCTGTTCAAGCGACGCCAACATGCCTTGTGTGCACCATGTTAACCCAATTTTCTATGACATAAAACCTGGTATCATGAGACCCGACCCTTCATCTTTTACCCGTACCCCACAGCAGCCGCCACCCATACCACCCGTGCAAGCCACTCCGTTCAGATGGTCGGTGATGATACCGGTATACAACTGCGCTTCATACCTAGCCCAAACATTGGAAAGCGTACTTATCCAGGCATTGCCTCCTGATGAAATGCAGATTGAAGTGCTTGACGATGCCAGCACAGATGCCGATGTTGAAAAGCTGGTTTTTGAAATAGGAAAAGGAAGGGTGCATTATTTCCGGCAACCCCAAAATGTCGGGAGCCTGCATAACTTCAACACAGCTCTTTGCCGGGCAATGGGTGAATACGTGCATCTGTTGCACGGCGATGATGTGGTCTTGCCCGGATTTTACAAGGAAATTGCCCAACTCTTTCAATGCTTTCCGGAGGCTGGCATGGCCTTTTGCCGGTATCTGTACCTGGATGAGGCGGGCAAAGTGCTTTATCCGGCCGAATTAGAAGCAGAAAAGCCCGGATTGCTCAGCCATTGGCTGGAAAGGCTTGCTGCCCGGCAAAGGGTGCAAACTCCTGCGGTGGTGGTGAAGCGTCGGTTATATGAACAATTAGGCGGTTTTTATGGCGTCCATTACGGAGAAGACTGGATGATGTGGATTCGCATAGCTCAGCAGTTTCCGGTAGCCTATTCTCCGGTTCTCCGTGCGGCTTATCGCCGCCATATTCATTCCATATCCGGTCGGACAGCCCGCAGCGGTGCGGATATGCGGGATATCCGGTACGTGATCCGATGGATGAAGCGTGGGGCAGGACTCCCTGCAGCGCTTTACCGGCGCACCATGCCACAAGCCCGCCGATTTTATGCCCATTATGCCCTCCAAACGGCTCACCAGCTCTGGCACCAGCGCGCGGGAATCCGTGCCACGCTGGCTCAGCTCCGGCAGGCCTGTCTATTGCACCCTGGCAGCTTGCTGCATGCCTATGCCTGGAAACTTTATGTGAAAATCTTATGCCAGCTCCACTGATTTCCGGCATCTCCATCTTGATGTGCTGCCACAACAGCGCGGGTAGGCTTGATTTTTCCCTGAAGCATCTGGCAGCCCTTGATGTCCCCGATGGCCTGGCCGTGGAGCTGGTGCTGGTTGATAATGCCTCCACAGATCAGACCCGCACGGTGGCCGAACAATTCTGGGCAAACCATGGCCGTCCGTTTCCTTTAATCGTCCTGCAAGAACCCCGCCTGGGCTTGTCTTATGCCCGCATGACCGGCATCATGGCAGCGCATCATGACTATGTGTTGAGCTGTGATGACGACAATGGCATGCCTCCAGCTTATCTCAGGCAATTGGTGGATATCCTACGGCGTTTGGCCTCCTATCGGCCGCAGATTGCCATGTTGGGTGGGCAAGGTGTGCCGCTGTTCGAAACAACTCCTCCCCGATGGGCTTTGCAGTTTCATATGTTTGGATGCGGCCCGCAAGGCCCGCAGTCGGGCCCGGTGAACCAACTTTATGGAGCCGGCAGCCTGATTTTTCGGCCTGCTTTCATGCGGCTTTATCATGCGGGATTCAGGTGGCTGCTCACCGACCGCCAAGGCACTCACCTCAGCTCAGGAGGAGATTACGAGCTTTGTGGCGCATTTCGCGCCGCAGGATATGCCCTTTGGTATGAAGAGGAGCTGCGCTTCTGGCATTTCATCCCTGCCCAAAGACTTTCGATAACCTATTACCAGCAATTCATCCGGGAAGCTTCTGAGGCGGAAAACATTTTGCTCCTTTACCGTGCCCTGCCCGCTCTGAGCAGATTTCCAAGCTGGCTCATCCGCTGGCTTGCTTTCAGGGAAGCTATCTATCATCTGAAACAAATCCTCATCCTGATCTTTCGTTCCCTTCGCCAGTCAGCAGATCTGCAACAACTGCAACAGCTGCGGATAGCCTACCACCGCAAAAGAATCTTCCAGCTTTTGCACATCTCCCAAACCCATCAACATAACTGGCCCCAGCTGATAAGCTGGTATCAAAAGCTGACATCAGGAAAAACAGGATAAGCGAAGGCTGATAAAGCTATACCAAATTTTTCCGGGAGAACTTCGGGAAATTTTGTTATTATCGTGGCCGGATCTATTCACCATTAAATTCCACTACCATGTCGTTGAGCTTGCGTATTCGTCTCTCCCTGCTCATGTTTCTGGAATTTTTCATCTGGGGAGCCTGGTACACCACAATTGCCGTTTTCATGTCGAATCATGGCATGAACAACATCACCCAATGGCCCTTTACCGTGAATCCTATCGCAGCCATCATTGCACCGTTTTTCGTAGGCTTGATTGCCGACCGGTATTTTGCTACCGAACGCGTATTAGGCATCCTGCACTTGTTGGGAGCATTGTTTATGTTTCTTACGCCCATGGCGGTAGGCCATCCGCTGTTGTTTATCCTGCTGCTGCTGGCCTATAATATTTGCTATATGCCCACCATGAGCCTGGCCAACAGCCTGACGTTTCACCATATCACGGATCAGGAGAAAAATTTTCCCACGATCCGGGTCTTTGGCACCATTGGCTGGATTGTGGCGGGGCTTTTGATCAGCTTCGTGGGGGTATATTTTGTAAAAGCCAACTTGCGGCCTGAACAGACGGCTATGCCGCTATACCTGACGGCCATTGCCAGCCTGTTGTTAGGGCTGTATAGCTTCAGCTTGCCGCACACCCCACCGCCGGCAGCAGGTAAGGTGGTCTCCATCCGCAGCATTGCCGGGGTGGATGCCCTGAAGCAGCTGGGCAGCAAATCTTTCTACATTTTCCTGCTTTGCTCTTTTCTCATCTGCATACCCTTGGCCGCCTACTACAATTTCACCCAGCTGTTTCTGGAGGGCACAGGGTTTAAAAACATTGCCGCCACCCAAACCATTGGCCAGATGTCAGAATGGATTTTCATGTTGCTGATGCCCTTATTCTTCGTTCGGCTGGGCGTGAAATGGATGCTGGCCATGGGTATGCTGGCCTGGACGGTTCGCTATGCCTTGTTCGCCATGGCAGCTCCCCATGAAATCGTGTGGATGATTATCCTGGGCATTGCCTTGCATGGGGTGTGTTATGATTTCTTTTTCGTGACTGGACAAATTTATGTGGATAAAAAATCTACCCCCGAAATCCGCGGACAGGCACAGGGCCTGATTATCCTGGTCACCTATGGAGTGGGCATGCTCATCGGTGCTCAAATTGCCGGAGCCGTGTACAACAGTTTTCTGGGCGAGGCAGCTAAGCTCACCCTCACCCAGTGGAACCAGTTCTGGTGGATTCCATCCCTCTTTGCCCTGGTGGTGTTGATTTTCTTTGTGTTTGCCTTTCAGGATAAAAAGGTAGAAGCACAGGTCACGGCTGAAGCCGCCTCGGCCGCGAAATAGGTTGAATGGTGAACTCATTACATTACTTTAAAATATCCTGTTATGGCCGGAATTGCCATGTTGGGCTCGGGTTTTATTGCCCGCTTTTATGCTGATGCCTTAGTAAGCCATCGCCGTCCCGATCGGTTGGTGAGTGTGTATTCGCGCCGTACAGAAAGCGCCGAACGTTTTGCCCGGGATTACCGGGTGCCTGTGTGGACTACCCGCATGGAAGAAGCCATTAGCCGACCCGAGGTGGATATTGTTTGTATTTCTCTTCCCAACCATTTGCATGAAGAGGCTGTGATGGCTTGTGTCAAGGCTGGCAAGGCCATGATGATCACCAAACCGCTAGGCCGTAATGCCGCCGAAGCATTGCGGATGCTCCAGGCCGTGGAACAAGCAGGCCTTTTCCACGGCTATCTGGAAGACCTGGTCTATACGCCCAAGAGCTTAAAAGCCCAGCAACTCATCAGCCAGGGAGCTCTGGGACGCATCCTCTGGGCTAAGTCCCGTGAAACGCATCCCGGCCCGCATAGCGACTGGTTTTGGAATAAAGAGCTGGCAGGAGGTGGCGCCATCATCGACCTGGGCTGCCATTGCGTAGAGATTGCCCGTACGTATATCGGCAAAGACATAAAGCCGCTTGAGGTCATGTGCTGGGCCGATACCCAGGTGAAACCTATTGAAGCCGAAGACCATGCCATTGGGCTGGTGCGCTATGCCAATGGTGCCATAGGCCAGTTCGAGGTGAGCTGGACCTTCCGGGGTGGGCTGGACCTCCGCGATGAAGTGATGGGCACCGAAGGTACCCTGTGGATCAATAACTTCCTGCGCACCGGATTTGAAATGTTTACCTCCGGCAAAGGTGCCGGATATACCGCCGAAAAAGCCGAGAGTGAAAGCGGGTGGTTGTTTCCCGTAGCCGACGAACTCAACGAGCTGGGCTATCAGCACATGTTCACCGATATGCTCGATGCCCTGGAGAAAGGTCAACAACCCCGGGAAACCTTTTACGACGGTTATGTGGTGAATGCTATCCTCGATGCCGCCTACCGCTCGGCCCATACGAAACAATGGGAACCTGTTCAGTTGCAGGTATGGCGCGGCCAAACAGAAGTACACGTACAGCATGAACTTCCGGAATACGATGCCCAATATTTCCTCGTCAAAGAAGAAGTAACCCACTATGGTGCCCGCAAGCTGATTCTGAAAGACAAAAAAACAGGCGAAATTGTAGAACGCGTGCTCACCTGACAACAGGCTTATCAATCCGTCTTCCCTGCCCCGCTCCCTGAGTGCTTGCCCTTTTCTTTGGCCGGCTTGCTGGCCCGCAGCTGCCTGATCAGGTAAAAAATGCAATTGCCTGTAACCTTTCTTCGTCCTGCCCTCTCTTTTTGATGATGTTTTTTTCTAACCAATAAAACCATTTGCCATGTTCACAAAACTTTTTGCCGGCATAGCCATGCCTATGCTATTAAGCTTTACCCCTTTGCTTGCCGTCGCACAACAAAAGCCTCAGCTATCCGACCCGGAAATTGCTTCTGTGGCCGTAACCGCCAATCAGGTAGATATTGCCTACGCACGCATTGCCCTGCAAAAAAGCCATGATCCAGACATCCGGAATTTTGCCCAGACCATGCAACGCGATCATCAATCTGTTATCAAACAGGCTACAGCCCTGGTGCAAAAACTGCATGTGACTCCGAAAGACAATGCCGTGAGCCAGTCCCTCCGCACACAGGAAGCAAAAACCAGCAAGGCCCTCAAAGCCAAGACAGGAAAAGCCTTCGACCAGGCTTATATTCAGAATGAGGTATCTTATCACGAAGCTGTGATCAACACCGTAGAGAATGTATTGATACCCGAAGCCCAAAATGGCGAATTGAAAGGGCTTTTGCAACAGGTATTGCCTGTCTTAAAGGAACATCTGCAACATGCGCAGGCCATTGCCGAAAAGCTGGGCGCAACAAAATAAAGCTACCTAAAAGCAGTTCAGATGAAAAAGAGACGGTGTTTTTGGATGAAAGGAATGGATTTTATTTGTACAGGCTGTTGGGCGATGGCCGTGCCATTGCTGCTGGATGCCTGCCATTCCACACCTCAGCAGGCGCTTTCCCGAGAAACCCCAACCGACACGGTATGGATACGCGGATTGAAATTTGTGCCCGATACCTTGTACCTTTCCGGAGAAAGCCGGGTGGTATTTATCAACCAGGATATGGTGGTGCACAACGTGAAAAGCCTTGATTCCAGCTGGGGCTCCCCAAATCTGCCCAGCGATAGCAGCTGGAGCTTCCTGATGCAGCAATCTGCTGCTTACCAATGCACCCTGCATCCAACTATGAGAGGATGGATCATCGTCCAACATGCCGATTCAAAACATTGATCACATGACAGCCGAACAAGATGCATGGCTTATTCAACAAATTCTGGCGGGCGATCAGGAACAATATGCTCAACTGGTGAGAAAATACAATACCATGCTTTACCGCATCGGGCGCGCATACGGCCTGAACGATGCTGATACAGAAGACATGATGCAGGAAACCTTTATCCAGGCTTATTTGCAATTGCCTCATCTTCGAAAGCCCCGTGCATTCCAAAAATGGATTGCCACCATCATGGTGCGCAGGTGTTATCAGGCCCGGCACAAAACCCATCCTACCGAAAGCCTCGAACAAATTCTTCCTATTAGCTGCTCACCCAACATGGAAAATAAGGAGCTCAGACACTGGTTGGAACAGGCTATTTTGGGACTCCCGGAAGCCTATCGGATCGTGTTCATCATGAAGGTATTGAATGGATATAGCATCAAACAGATTGCCCGGCTCACGGGCATTTCATCAATCAATGTGAAGGTGAGGCTTTTCCGGGCACGGCAAATGCTTAAGCAAACATTGACCCAATCAGATTTGGCTGAAGAACTGCTGGTGTTTGAGGCCCCTCGTTGTGAAGCATTCACGGATCGGGTGATGAAGGCCATTCGAGGGGCCCACCAGCATGTGGAAGTTTAACCGACAGGTACCGGATAGCGATTCCTGCCAAAATACCAGTAAATCAATACCAGCAGGAAAAATACCGGAGGCACCAGGGCCGTGAACTCAACCCATTTCCCGCCATAAAAGCCCTTCATGCCGCTTAACTTATATTTAATCAAATACATCACCGGCACCAGCACCAGGGTGAGAAAAGTAGCAAAAGCCAACCCAAAGATCATGGTCCAACAGAGCGGACTCCAGAATGCGGCACTATCGCCCCCAAAGAAAATATGAGGATTGAGCTCGGTGAACATGGTCACAAAATCAATATTCATCCCAAATGCCAGGGGAATCAAGCCTAATATGGTTGCCGATGCCGTGAGCAATACGGGAGTCATCCGCACGCGACCGGCTTCCACCAAAGCCTCACGGATAGGCATCCCTTGCTCAATCATCAGGTCGGTAAATTCCACCAGCAGAATACCATTGCGCACTACCACACCTGCCAATGCCACCATGCCCACACCCGACATCACAATGGAAATATTCATCTTGAACAACGAAACGCCAATCAGCACACCAATTAAACTGAAAAACACCTCACTCAGGATAATCAATGGCTTACTCAACGAATTAAACTGGGTGACCAGAATCAGGAAAATTAATCCTAAGGCCACCATCATGGCAGTGGAGAGAAAACTCATTGTTTCCTGCTGTTGCTCCTGATCACCGCCCATCCGGGCCGTAATACCCGGCGGAAAAGGAAAGCGTTTCACCGCCTCGGCCACCTGATGCACGACCTGGTTGGCATTATAGCCGCTGAGGATGTTCGACGATAAGGAAATGATGCGTTTCTGGTCTTTGCGGCGGATACCCCCATAGGTGCTGGTATAGCGGATATCGGCAAAGGCCGAAAGGGGCACCTGGCGAATGATTCCGCCCATGGCCATATCCCGATAGGTGAAGGTGAGATTACGAAGCATATCCACATTGTTGCGCTGGTTGTACAACAGGCGCAGCTCAATCGGATAATCCTCATCGGCACGGGGATCGCGAAAACGGCTCACTTCCGTGCCAAACACGGCTGTCCGCAAATCCTGCCCGATAAGTCCGGAAGAAATGCCATTGCGATTGGCTAATTCACGATCCACATCAAATATCACCTCGGGCTTGTTGTTGTGGAAGTCAGACTGCAAGTCTTCAATGCCTCCGATATTTTGCTGCAAAATATAAGTCCGAAGCCTTTCCGATACGGCAATGAGTGAATCCAAGTCGTCGCCGGTGATTTCCACTACCAGCGGCTTTGGCAAGGGTGGGCCATTGGCTTCTTTATCGGCCGTGATCTGAGCGGCAGGGATACCTTTCACGGCTTCGCGGATTTTATCCAGATACGTCCAGGTGGAAATGCCGTGGCGTTCATTGTAAGGCACAAAGGCCACCGTAACCTTTCCCTTATTGGGCTGGGTGCCAAAGGCATCATCGCTGTTGGGATCGGCAGCGCCCACGGCCACGTTGGCAATTACCGAACTCACAATGGGATTGGTTTTGCCACGAGCGTAATCAATACCCAAGACGCTGTCTACCCTACGTTCTACCTCCAGGGTCACAGCATTGGTCGTGGCTTGATCCGTGCCAATAGGCATGTTGATATACACATAAATGAAATTCGGATCGGTATTGGGAAAGAATACTACCGGTGGTTTGCGGATGGCAAAAAACAGAATAGCCAGCACAAACAAGCCCATGGTGCCCAGTACCAGCTTCACCGGATGCGCCAAAGCCCTGCGCAGCAGCCGGGTGTACCAGGCCTGGAATCGCGGCCATGCGTGGTGCTGGAATTGATGTACCCAACGCGCTATCACCAGCCGATAGAGCAGGTGAATAGCCAGCAAGGTCAAAGTGAAATTGCCCAGGCCAAAGGCGCCGCGGCTCCCAGCCATCAACGCCGCCAGGTAAAAAATCACCGCAATAGCCCCCATCATAATGGTGGTCACCGTCATGCCCTTTGTCCATTTCCCCCGATGCGCCCCATCCGGGTCATGCGGCTTCATGAAATCCACGGCAAACACCGGATTGATGATATAAGCCACAAACAGCGAGGCTAGCAAAGTGGTAATCAGCGTAACCGGCAAAAAGAACATAAATGAGCCCACCACTCCTTTCCAAAATGCCAGCGGGATAAAAGGTGCCAATGTGGTC
This sequence comes from Thermoflavifilum sp., assembly GCA_019683625.1. Taxonomy (GTDB): domain Bacteria; phylum Bacteroidota; class Bacteroidia; order Chitinophagales; family Chitinophagaceae; genus Thermoflavifilum. Next base: position 13,965 of record JADGHY010000016.1, read on the forward strand.
AGCGTTCCGGCCAATACCGGCAAAAACACTTCTCCGGTGGCAATCTTGGCTGCCTTGCGGATATCCATAGCCCCGTTGTTGAAAATGCGGTGCGTGTTTTCAATCACCACAATGGCATCATCCACCACAATTCCCAGGGCCAGCAAAAACGAAAACAATACGATCATGTTCAAGGTAAAACCATATACCGGCATCAACACAAAAGCCAAAAACATGGATAACGGCACCGACAATCCCACAAAAATGGCATTGGTAGCGCCCATGAAAAACATCAGAATCACGGTCACCAAAATGAACCCGATGATAATGGTGTTCACCAAATCATGCAAAGTGGTGCGGGTACGGTCAGACTGGTCCCCGGTGATCACTATTTTCAGGTCTTTCGGAAAATTATGCTGCTGCATATCGGCAATCACTTCCCGCACATGATCCGACGCATCAATTAAATTGGCGCCACTGCGCTTGATCACATTCAAGGTAATCACATTCTGCCCATCCAGTCGCGCATAGCTCTCCTGCTCCTTGAAGGTATCCACCACTTGTGCAATGTTTTTCAAATACACTTCGCCGCCCGTGGGAGTTCGGATAATTAAATTTGCTACCTGAGCCGGATTGGTAAATTCCTGCTTCACCGTCACATCTCGATCTACCCCGTCCATTTCCACACTGCCTCCCGAAATAGTGTGGTTTTCATTGGCAATGGCCTGCTGAATATCGCTGAAAGAAAGCTTGGCAGCCGTCATTTTGTTCATATCCACATTCACCTGCAGCTCCCGATCCAGTGCACCCACTTCATCCACCCGGCTGATTTCGGGCAAACTTTCTATCCGATCTTTTAAATCATCGGCAAATTTTTTCAGCTTACGCAAATCATAATTTCCCGAAATATTTACATACAAAATGGGCAAATCCGATAAATTGATATCTAACACATCTGGCGCCTGCGGCAAATCTTTCGGAAAATCCGTTGAGGCTCTGGCCTTATCTACGGCATCTTTCACATCCTGTTTGGCCGTCTTGATATCCACATCGGTATTGAATTCAATTTTCACCATGGAAAAATCCTGAAACGAATTGCTGGTGATATGTTTTACACCTTTGATGGTTTTGCATTGCTTTTCAATTTCCTTGGTCACCAGCTTTTCCATATTTTCCGGAGACGTGCCCGGATAAGTAGTGGTCACATAAATCGTGGGAATGGTGATCTCCGGAAATTGCTCTTTCGGCAAATTGATGTAGGCAAAGATGCCGGCTAAGGTGAGGATGATGGTAAACAAATAAATGCTGGTGCGATGATCAATCGCCCAGCTGGATGGCTTAAACTCCTTGAAAATATCTTTCATCGGAATATCATTTATGCTTTAACGATCAAATGATTGACATGCTTGAATACCACGTTATTTTAATCTTATTCTATTCCATGTGAATGGATGATCGTAAAATGGCGATAAAACGTTAACCACTGAATACATGCATGCTACAGACCAGGGTGTATTATCGGATGATATCAATAGGTGCATGATCGGCCAGATCCTGATAACCATTGATGATGACTGAATCGCCAGGATGCAGGCCCTGCAACACCTCTACACGATCATTATAGGATTGCCCTCTGGTGATTTTTACCTCTTCAGCATAATTTCCTTTCGCTACAAATACATAATCACCCGATTCGGTATGCTGCACCACATTTACCGGCACCACAATTGCCTTGGGATTCACATAGCTCACCACCCGAATCACGGCCACCATATTAGGCCGGAATATGGAATGAGCCGGTAATTTGATTTCAATGTTAAATGAACGGCTATTGGGATCAATGACATTCGATACATAACTCAACCGGGTGTGCAAGGTATCCGATGCATCAGGGAAAATCACTTCCACGGGATCACCGGGATGCACCTGACCAATATAACTTTCGGCAATTTGTCCCTTCACCCGCAGATCGTCCAAATTCACCACGCGAATGGTGTTCATACCTGGCGAAACTGCCTGACCTATTTTCAGATCCACTTCATCGACCTTGCCATCGATTGGTGACACCAGGCGATACAGGGAAAGTTGTGATTGCACCACGGCTATTTGTTTCTGCACGTTTTCATAATTGTTTTGGGCTTGCAACAGTTGCACTTCTGTTCCGATTTTTTGTGCCCACAGATTTTTCTGGCGCTCATAGAGGTTTTTGGTGAAATCGAGCTGGGTTTCTAATTGTGCCAGCTGCTGGCGGATGACTTTATCATCCAGCTGGGCCAACACTTGCCCCTTCTTCACCCATTGCCCAACATGCACATAGATGGCTGTTACCACACCCGATGTTTCGGGATTAACGTTTACATTTTGCTGGGCATCCACATGACCTTGCACCTCAATATAACTTTTGAAAACTTCGGGATGCAGCTGCATGATCGACACCGGCACAACTTTTTGCTGGGCAGGCGATAGGGATTGTTGCAGTGCCTGAATCTCCTGATTAATGCGGTCGCGCTCCTGCAACAGCTTTTGCAATTTTTCTTCCTTGGATGCCTGTTGATCAGTTCGGGCATTGCAGGCAGGAAGAACAGCCATAGCTATTGCGATACATCCGTACCCCATCAAGCTGCGAACAAATGAAACGGATATCATACCCAATGTTTTTTGCATGAAGAACATACACATTACAGTTTACCTATTGCTTTTAAATAATCAATTTTAGCCAACATGGCATTGTAAAGTGC
>JADGHY010000291.1 GCA_019683625.1 Thermoflavifilum sp.
GCCATAAACAGCATGATCCAGCAAATGGTAATGAAATTTTTCTTCATCTGGCATTTTTTAGTAGTGATCATTATCAATTACTTTGCAAATATATTGTACTATGCATTACATAGTACACAATAATACATAAACGGTATTAAATCCGGATAAATGGCAACTCGTGTATTCCATGAAACGGAACAATACGGAAAAGGTTACAGCCAGGTTAAAAGCAGTTTGCAAAGTGGTTCTCCGGGAGGAATGCGGATGCTCCTGAAGGGTTAAGCCTAATGCCAAATAGAAACTTGCTGGTTTACAGCCGGTGGATTACCGACAAAGGAAATGCCATCTCAGGGTCGAACAGCAGCCGGTTGTGCTTTAGACCCGATTGGCAAAGGGGGGTGCTTGCGGTTCACGTACCCGATGAGAAAGATGCCAGCTATAATCAGCAGCAAGGAAATGATTTCGGCCTGGGTGGGATGAATGCCCAAAATATCATATTTGGTGTTTACCCGGATCAATTCCACCAGAAAGCGTTCCACCCCATTCATGATCAGGTAAATGGCAGTAAGCAATCCCGGCCTGAAGATGCGTTTTCTGAGATACCACAATATGCCAAACAAGATGAGGCAAGCCGTGATTTCATACAAAGGCGTGGGAAATACAGGCACGGGGAGCATTGCACAATGCAAGCCCTCGCATCCCGGGATGGGAATTCCTTCGTTATTGATATTATGTGGATAGGTAAAAGCAAATAGCCAGTCGGGTAAAAATGATAACCAATGCGGTTTCAGGAAATAGGCATGGGGCACCTGGGCAAAGCTGCCATAATTAGGCAGGAAAAAATCTTGGTACTGATGCAAGGCTTGCTGAAAGCCTCCCGGTGGGGCGGGCACCACTCCCCCATGGCCATCATTCAAATAAGCGCTGTTATAAATGCCCCAATCTCCGTCCCCGGCCATGTGACAACCGATGCGACCTAAGCCATAAGCCAGCATCATGGCCGGCGAAAAAGCATCTGCCAGATGCCATAAATTAATGCCTTTTTTATGCGCATACCACGCAATACCCACTCCGGCAACTATCAATCCACCGTAAAAGGTAAGTCCGCTAAAGGAGAAAAAGCTATGCAAAGGATCCTGCATGTAACTATGCCAATTCTCCAGGCTATCAAAGATCTTAGCCCCGATTAATCCACCAATAGCAGCTATCACGGTAAAATCACCCACGCGTTGATGTGGCATAATCATCTCTTCACGAAGAATGGGCTTGGCCAGTTGCTGTTTTTTCTTGTTCCGATACCGAAAAAAACCAAATAATAAAGCCAACATGATACCTGAGGGCATGTTGCCTGCTCCGGAAAGAAGGTAAGCCTGAGGTTGATCAACAAATGTATCCCATTGCCATATCGCACCCACCAACTTATATCCCAATACGAAACCGATAAAAGCGTGGAGCAAAACATCTGACACCGTGGGCGGTTTACCCACCCAATATTTTTCAGCTACGCCTTTGATCCAGCCTAATTTTTCACGACGCATTAATTCCTTTGTCAACACGTATGCAGCTGCTAAAAAAGCAATAGCCACAAAGAAGCCAAATGTCTGAATAGGAAGGCGAACATGAATACCAAAAACATCCTGAAGCAAATCCGATAATGAGGGATACATGCAAAAAAAATTTGGTGATCTGAAAGCACACTATGAACAAAGCCGAATTTCACAGTGCCTCAAACCACCAAATTATAAGTTATCTTTCAAACTGCCAATATCTATTCGCGCAGCTTGAAAATTTTTATTTTCTTAACAATATTGATCAAAAGCAGCAAGCAAACTCTGTGCAATCACCTGTGCTGGCCGCCCTTCAATCATATGCCGTTCGATCATCAACACCAACTTGCCATCTTTAAACAAAGCAATCGACGGTGAAGAAGGCGGATAAGGAAGCAAATGCTTCCGAATCTGTTCAACTGCTTCAAAATCATATCCTGCAAAACTTGTTACCAGATAATCGGGCTTTTTCTGTGCACGGGATAAAGCCATTAACACACCTGGTCTTGCAGTGCCAGCCGAACAACCACATACCGAATTAATCACAACTAATGTGGTGCCTTTCCGGGCAAGCGCCTGTTCTACTTCCTCGGGAGTGAGCAACTCTTCAAATCCATTCTCGGTAAGTTCTGCCTTCATCGGCAACACCAGTTCGGTCGGATACATATATCTAAATTTTCTGTCGCAAAGATAATAAATTCCTTGTATAAGAAATCAAATTCGCAAATAGCATGTATCATAAAAAATATTAACATCATCTCTTTGAATACAATGAGATTACATGTATATGGAGATGATGATGTCCATTTACGCAGTATCTGTTAGCAAATTGACAATTTATTGACAGATGGCGACGGAGAAATTTACCAGTGCAGTTGTGTGCGAATATAAGCAGCCAGTAATTTCCCCATCTCCTGTTGCTCCTGCACATCAGGATGTTCACCACATCCATGATGATAACGGTGAGGAAAGAAAAAATAACTGATATGGGTATCTCCTTCAGCTTGTATGGCATGGCATACGGCCTGAATATAATTTTTCAATACAGCATTCAATTTTTCATCAGCCATAGGGCTGTTTAAACATATAAAATATGCATGCGGATAAACTTTTCTTAAGCTATGCGTGAACTTCACATAAGCCCCACAAAATGCAGT
>JADGHY010000292.1 GCA_019683625.1 Thermoflavifilum sp.
TGCGGTGCTATCGGTAGCTTGAGCTTTTGCCGGAGCAGGCTGAGGATTGGGTTGGGGCGTGGGTTGTGAGGCAGGAGATTGGGCAATAGCAAGCTCATGTTTTGCCTTGCCGGGAGCCGAAAGGCTTTCCAAATGGGCGATGAGTTGTTGCTTATGTTGCCAGACATCCAGAATCCGCTTGGCTTCCATGCCGGCAGGCAGGTCTGGATGCTGCAAAGCTATGGTTTCCAGCATCCGGTGCGCGGTATCTTCCCTGTTGAGCTTTATATAACTCATGGCCTGCAAAAGCACAAACTGCGCCTGAATGGAGTCGGCCGGGTGACGGGCCAAGGCTTGTTCGATCCATTGAAGTGCATTGTCGTACTGTTGTGCGGTGTAGTGCATATATGCACTATCGTATAAGGCAGACAGGCGAAAAGTATGGTTAGGAGGGGCAGGTTGTAATGCCTGTGCAAACGGCGTTTGCGAATAATTCTTCAATAATACTTCCCGATAATAAGCTGCTTGGCTGCTGTCGTGCAGATGGCGATAGGTCAGAAACAACATATAGCCCACTTCAGCATAATTATCCGGTTGAGGATTTCGTTGCAATAAGCTATTCAGCTCATCTTTGGCCAGATCCGGCCGATGCAGCTGAAAGACAAGAATCTGGGCAGCTTGCAGCAAGGCTTGGCAAATGGAATCATTTGAGGCTTTTTGTTGTTCAGGCGTGAGGGGAATATTCATCAGCAATGCCCGCTCGCCTAAGGAAAGCGTGCTATCTGCGTGATGGGATAGGATGGTTGCGAGAGCTGTATCGGCAGGCTGGGCTGTGAGGGTGGGGGTGAAGCCCTGGATAGCCGAGGCTCGTCGCCAATTGTCTACCAAAGGCCGGTTTCCCCAGATTTGTTTGAAGGCTACATAACCCGATGCTTTCAGGTCAGGATTGTTAAAATACCAATTGCCGGAACCGCCCGAAACATCCGAGCCGGGGCGGCCTGTAGCCGGGGCTGCTAAATTATCCATCTCTGAAGCGGCTATTTGTCCGGAATTTTGCTGGGCAGCCCGTCGGGCAGCTTTTTGGGCACGGCGTTGTTGCGCAAGCATATCTTCCCAGATCTCATGCACCTTTCGCATCCGATCTTCCGGCGGCAGAGCAGCCAATTGCTGAAGGCTATCCTGGCGATACACAATGGCCATCTGTGCAGACAACATTTTCATGGCCAGAAGCCTTTCCTGAAGAGAATCTCGCCTGGGGTCATCATCGGGAAGAGCTTGCAAAGCGGTATCCAGCAAGGCTGCCGCGCGGACAAAATGTTTTTCTTCCATCATCAAATCTGCTAACAAAAGGGCACTATTGCCCCTGGCCCGGGAGGGGGAAGCCTGGGCGTGCAGGCTGGAGAACAAATAAGATATGGCCTTTGGGGTATCGGCTCGCAGCAGGGCAATTTGTGCCAGGCCATGGTAAATGATATCCCGATATCGTTCATACCTGTTTTTGCGGGCCATTTCTTCCAGCCGGGCATAGGGTGAGTTGGGATGATCGGCTGAAGAGGGTTGCAGAAGGGTTGTCTGATAAGCGGCATGAAATTGAAGCAGTGGGTCATGGCTCAAATGTGCAGCCTGTTGAAATGCGGCCAGGGCTTGTGCCGTATCTTGCTGCAGCAGCTCCAGCTGGCCAAGCAGGTAAGCCCATCGCGATTGCAGCATTCGCTGGTCTTGCAGGGCAATGGCTTCACGCAGGTAAGGTATGGCCAGGTCGTATTGCTGCAATTGGCAGTAGAAAAAAGCTGCTGTTTCCTGTAAAGCCCCGTTGAGCCGGGAGGGGAAGCGGGGGTCATGCAACAATTGGTTGAGCAGGGAACGGGCTTTGTCAATTTGTTGCTCCGCCAGATAGGTTTTCACCAGCCATAACAGTGCTTCATTGCGGCTGGGATGATGATGGAAAAAACCGGGTTTTTCGGGTGTGGCAATGCTAATCTGGGTGCTGCCTTCGGCCTGAGAACCAATCACCGGCACATACTCGCCCTTCACGGCCGGAGCATAACGCAGGTTAACCAACTGAAAAGCCCGCTCGGCCTCGGCAAACTTTTGCTCGTAATAATAAGCCTTACCCAGCAGCAGGTATAAATTATCTATCCATTTTCCCCGGGGATCATGCACCTGGATGCCTACGGATGCCCGGAAAATCACGGAATCGAGCAAGCTCGTTGCCTGGGCGAGTTCCGTAAAAGTATAAGGGTAGAAGTCCAGCAGAGAGGAGTAATGATCCTGGTGCAAATCTGTGGCCATCTGGATAGCCTTGTTCAGGTTTTGCCGGGCGTTGTAAACGAAATTGAAATGTGTGACCAGGTTTTGATACCAGCGCCGGGTGAGGGTAAATTTTTTTGTGGCCAGTTTTTCGGCGGGTACCTCCATGGTAGCGTATATGGAATCTTGCTGGGCTGTATTATTTTGTCCGCCACTGAGCACCTGGTTTAAATTTACCTGAGCTCCTGAAACGATGGGGATGAGGAAAACCCAGATCTGCAACAAACCTTGAAGTCCTGATCTCCATTTTTTCATGGCCACCTCCTGCATATAGGCAAGAAAATTCCTTTTTAATCGTTTCTTAGTTAAAATTATTGCACACGGGGAAAGAGAAATGGGATTGAAAAATGTAGCATAGGATGAACAGATGATAAATGGGTATAATAA
>JADGHY010000293.1 GCA_019683625.1 Thermoflavifilum sp.
GGCGAAGGGGCATCGGGCGGTGCTCTGGGCATCGGGGTGGGCGACAGGGTGTATATGCTCGAAAACACCTGGTATAGCGTGATCTCGCCCGAATCCTGCTCTTCCATTCTTTGGCGAAGCTGGGACTACAAAGAACAAGCAGCCGAACAGCTGAAGTTAACAGCCAACCACATGAAGTCCTTTCACCTGATTGATGATATCATTCCCGAACCGCTGGGAGGAGCCCATGTCAACCCCGATGAGATGGCCGAGACCCTGAAAGGCTGGATCCTAAGAGCTATTGACGAACTGGAGGAGATTGCCCCGGAAGAGCGCATCCGGCAGCGTATTGAAAAGTTTTCCCGGATGGGGGTATTCAAGGAAGGTTAATGTATCACGTGCAAAAAGAATCGGTATTTTTTAAAACATAGCATCATGAGCGATATTCAGGAAATGCTTCGCGGCACGGGAGTAGCCATAGTTACTCCCTTCAATGCCCAGTTTGAAGTAGATTATCCCGCCTTGGAACGCATCATTGAACATGTGATCCAAGGCGGAGTAAACTACATTGTGAGCTTAGGCACTACAGGGGAAACACCCACCCTTTCTGCTGAGGAGAAAACCCAGATTATCCTGTTCACCTTTGAAAAAGTTGCCGGCAGAGTGCCCGTTGTAGTAGGATTAGGTGATTATCATACCGAGGATGTAGTGAGGCGGTTGAAGACCTGCCCTTTAGATCAGGCCGTGGCCGTGTTAAGCGTTTCCCCTTATTACAACAAGCCTTCTCAGGAAGGACTCTATCAGCATTACCGGGCTATTGCGGAAGCCTCTCCCAAGCCTGTGATCATTTACAATGTACCGGGTCGTACAGGCCGAAACGTGAGTGTGCAAACCATTTTGCGGCTGGCCGAACTGGATAATATCATTGGCGTGAAGGAAGCGTCCGGAGATCTTCAGCAATGCATGGAATTGGCCAAACATAAGCCACACGGTTTTGTATTGCTTTCCGGTGACGATGCGCTGGCGCTTGCTCAGATAGCCTGTGGATTTGAAGGCGTGATTTCGGTGGCAGCCAATTGCTTCCCTCGCGAAATGAGTGAACTGATCCGTTTTGCTTTAGCCGAACGTTTTTCAGAAGCTCGCCAGTTGCATTATCGCTTGCTCGATGCTTTTCAACTGATGTTTGCAGAAAACAATCCGGCCGGCATCAAAGCCTTTTTGGCCGAAGCTGGTCTTTGTGAGAATACACTCCGGTTGCCACTGGTACCGGTTTCTGCATCCTTACACCAGCAAATCCGGGATTACATGCGTGCTTTCCAGGGAGTGCCAATAAAATAGGTGGCGCCTTGGAGGGCCAGATAAGTCTCGGGGAAAATGCTCCTGCACTCGGTTTCAAAATCTTCCAGCTGTTCGTATCGGGAAGAAAAATGTCCAATGAGCAACTTACCTCCGTTGTGAAGGGCTTTGCGGGCAAGCGTAGCCGCCTGGACAGTGGTGGAATGGTATCGCTCGATTGCCCGATGCAGATCGCGGTGCAAATAGGTGGCTTCATGATACACCAGATCACAGCCGGCAACATAAGGAATTAAGCTTTCGTCGTACAGCGTATCGGCACAGTAAGCATATTTCCGGGGGCGAGGTGGGGGCATGGTAAGTTCCCTGTTGGGAATAATTGCACCTGAAGCCGATACAAAATCATCCCCTTGCTGCAGGTTTTTATAAAAGCTCAGGGGCACATTCCATTCGCGTGCTTTTTCGGGTATCACTTTCCGGCGTCGTGGTTTTTCCTCAAACAAAAATCCGAAACACAAAATCCGATGCCGGGTAGGGAAGCAACTGATGCGCAGGTGGGGAAGATCCACAATGGGCTGAAGGGATGGTGTGCCCAGGGGATGAAAATGAAGGGTAAAATGCAAAGTGGTAGCCGCACACTCCAGCTGCCGCCAGATGATGGATTCCAGCTCGGCAGGAGCATAGAGGTGAAGCGGCTCGGTGCGTTGCAGCAGGTTGTAGCTGTTGATTAATCCAATAAGCCCAAAATAATGATCTCCGTGCAAGTGGCTGATAAAGATATGGTGGATTTTGTTCCTCCTGATCTTGTATTTTGCCAGCTGCATTTGTGTGCCTTCGCCACAATCTACCAGAAACAGCTCATCTTCGTATGTAACCACCTGTGCGGTAGGAAATCTTTCATGAGAAGGAATTGCCGAATTATTGCCCAGAATAGTCACCGCAAAGTGCATAGGATCATGACAATTTCTCAGACTCGTCATCGGGTTCAGTATCCGGGGAAGACTGTTGCAGCAGTCTTTCCATTTCCTCCAGCCCAATCAGCTCAACGGCTTCGCTCAGGGTGGGTACCAGGTTCCAATCCTGATTTCGCTTTTTCAAGATTCTGGCAACCGGAGAGCGACCGCACACAATGCAGCAGGAGTAGCCATTTGCGTAGCACGACTCATAAATGATTTCCAGGATAGAAAGGCTATCTTCGTCCATCTGTTCCACCTCCCGCAGATCCCAGATGAGATTACCCTGCAACATCCCGTCAGCATTTTGTAATGCAGTTGTAATCTCGGCTGTCAAATTAGCATCAAATCGATCTTTTTCCACGCGTATTGTCCGATATTTCTCACTGGTATCGATTTTGAACATGAAGAATAAATTTTTGTTAAAGATAGCATGATTCTGCAT
>JADGHY010000294.1 GCA_019683625.1 Thermoflavifilum sp.
CTTAAAGCCTCTCGCTGGCAGCAACGTTTAGAAGAAATCCAGAAAGCCCAGACAGCAGCACAGCGCAACAGGGCGGGTCGTTGATTTGTGTTTGTTTTTTTATAGTGGCGTTTGAGAAATTAAGCTTTTTTATTATCTTTCCTTAAAAATGCCATTCTCCAGCCTGCTTTATGAAGTAAAAGATCGTGTGGCCTATATTACGCTAAACAGGCCTGAAAAGCGGAATGCCCTTAATCCTCAGCTTGTAGCAGAAATCAAACAAGCTCTTGCAGATGCCCGACACGATGAGGCTGTAAAGTTGATTGTGTTACAGGCAAATGGCCCGGCCTTCAGTGCCGGAGCTGATCTGGATCATTTGCAACGGATGAGAAATTTCAGCAAGGAAGAACATGTTCAGGATACCCAGGCATTGCGTGAATTGTATGAACAAATTTATTTTCACGAAAAAGTGGTGATGGCCTGGGTGCAAGGCCATGCTATTGCCGGTGGTTGTGGACTTGCAGCAGTATGTGATTTTTGCTACAGTGTGCCTGAAGCAAAGTTTGGCTTTACAGAAGTAAGAATTGGATTTATACCAGCACTGGTGAGCGTGTTTGTTACCCGAAAAATTGGCGAAGGCAAAGCCAGAGCCCTCTTGCTGAGTGGGGAGCTGATCCCGGCAGCACAAGCTGCGGAGATAGGCCTGATCAATGAAGTGTTTCCTGCTGCCGAATTTGCAGAAAAAACCAGGCAAAAATTAGATTATCTTTTGCATGGTGCTTCGGCATTTTCGTTAACAGAAACCAAAAAATTATTGCATCAAATCCGGGATATCCCTATTGCCGAGGCGCTTGATAAAGCCGTTGTTGCCAATGTGGAAGCGCGGAATCATCCCGACTGCCACAGAGGTATTGATGCTTTTTTACAGAAACAATCCATTCGTTGGTAAATCATGGCCTGATTTTCGTTGATATCTGATATAGAAAAACTTAAAACCTATTGTATGAAAAATCTCTTCTTGTTACTCGTATTTTTATGCACACAGGCTTTTATACCAAATGCCTTTTCTCAAAAGGTATTCACAGATGGTACTATTTATTACACAATCAAAGTGGATGCACCGGATAATAACCAACAACTGGCAAACACGTTTCAGGGAAGCAGCTATACATTATATGTAAAAGGCAAGTGGCGTCGCATAGATATGAATCTGAACATGATGAAACAGCAGATTTATATCAACACGCAAGACAGTACCTATACTTTCTTAATCGAAACTATGGGCAACAAATACATGATCAAATTAACAGCCGAGCAATTGCGCAAACGCCCAAATCCTTATCATGATATCAGCTTTACTGATGCGCAGGGAAGCAAAGTTATTGCCGGCTATCCTTGCAAATTAGCTATAGCTCATTTGCCCGATGGAAGCACATTTCCTGTATATTACACTACGCAGCTTATTCCAGAAGGTGATTATTCAGCCGATCAGATGTTTACCGGATTGAAAGGATTTCCCTTGGAATATCAGATGACGGTTCAACATTTGAAGATGACCATCACGGCAGAAAAGGTTGACCTAAGCCCTGTGCCGATGAGCACGTTCGACATTCCTACTTCCGGATATCGGGAAGTGAGTCCAGATGAGTTTATGAGATAAACTTGTTAGCGTGTGTTGAGCTGAGCACCCGATTTTTCAGCGGTGGGTACAGGCAGCGGTTGGGTGGAAAGAGTAAATTGTTCAGGCACAATATAAATTACATTACCATGCTGATAAGTGGTGATACCGCGCAAGAAAATAGTGTTATTACGGGTAAGCATAGATTCCCAATAGTTTCCTTTGAACTGAAAAATCTTAAATGAATCATAGCGGCCCCAGATCAATAGCGGAGAACGATGGGAAAAGATGTTGAACGAGCTATCCTTGGGTGGATCTTTTACGACCCGGCTTACTGATGGCTGATCATGATGAAGAGCACCCCGATGATTTTTACAAAAAATATGCTGGCTCAGCAACAGTGAACCGATGAGGATGAAGGAGATTCCGATGACTGGCCATTTTTTCATAATCGGGGGTTTACCCTTTCGTTTGCAAAGGTACTATTTTCTTTAACATTTTCTTACAAATTTCATGCAAAACTGATGGGGGTTGACAAATCAGCAGCGCGAATTCAGCACTTTAATTTCTCGTAGCCCAGATTTCGGCCAGGTGAATGAGGGTTTCTACTGCCTTTTGCATATCCTGGATGCTGATCCATTCCCGTTTGGAATGGAAGGCATGCTGGCCGGTGAATAAGTTAGGGCAGGGGAGTCCCATGAAAGACAGCCTTGCTCCATCGGTGCCACCCCGGATAGCATGATGCACGGGTTTTAAGCCCGTACGGCGAATGGCTTCTTCGGCATAGCGGATTACCTTGGGATATTGGTCCAGCACATATTTCATGTTGCGATATTGTTGCTGGCATATCCATTCATACCTTGCCCCGGGAAAGAGGCTTATTTGTTGTTTCAATATCTGCTCCAGCAATTGTTCATAAGCGGTCAGTCCTGTTTCTTCGAAATGGCGGATGAGAAACTGGAGGGTAGCTTGCTCCACCTTGGCCTCCAGGTGTAGGGGATGAATAAATCCTTGTTTGCCTGAAGTGGCTTCCGGGGATAGCTCGGCTGGCAAATGTTGGAT
>JADGHY010000295.1 GCA_019683625.1 Thermoflavifilum sp.
GAATATAACTAGCTCGTTTCTGAACCGCAAAAAGATTGATCATGTGGATGCCTGAATTTATCATTCCTTTTTGTTGCATAGCTGGAAGTTTGCTTCCAATTATGCCTATCCATAAGGCCAGCCTTCCCCATGATTATGCTATAAAGCCTGTTCCCTTTACTGATGTGAAGCTTACGGATCAGTTCTGGAAGCCCCGCATCGATCGCATGTATACCGTAACATTGCCTCATGAGCTGGATGAATTAAGGATCACCGGGCGGGATAGGAATTTTGAGCTGGCCGCCCTTGCGCTGCAAACTCATGTGGATACGGCACATTTCTGTACACAGTATCCCTTCGATGATACAGATTTATACAAAGTAATTGAAGGCATTAGCTATGCTTTAATGATCAGACCCGATCCTTTGTTGAAAAGACGTATGGATAGCTTAATTGACCTGATTGCTGCTGCACAGGAACCCGATGGTTATCTCTATACAGCCCGTACCATTAATCCTTTGCATCCACATGAATGGTCGGGATTGCAACGTTGGGAAAACGTCGAGAAACTGAGCCATGAACTGTATAATTGTGGACATCTTTATCAGGCAGCTGCAGCCAATTACATTGCAACCGGTGATAAGAAATTATTGGACGTAGTTATTAAAAATGCCAATCTCTTGTGCCATACCTTCGGATGGGGTAAACTGGAGAAGTATCCCGGACACCCGGAGGTGGAATTAGGCCTGGTGAGTTTGTACCGAGTAACGGGTGATCCGCGCTACTTGCAGCTGGCTAAATTTTTTCTTGATGTGCGTGGCCCGGGCGGAAGCACCTATGAACAAGCGCAACAAAAAGTGGTTGATCAGCGCAAAGCAGTGGGGCATGCTGTAAGGGCAGGCTACCTGTATTCGGCTATGGCCGATGTGAGTGCACTCACCGGCGATACTGCATACGTGCATGCTGATCATTATATCTGGCAGGATATTGTTTCTACACAACTTTATGTTACCGGAGGTGTGGGTGCAACCAGCAACGGAGAAGCCTTTGGCGAGCCTTATGAGCTACCTAATCTTACGGCTTATAATGAAACCTGCGCTTCTATTGCCAATGTATATTTTAACTACCGCATGTTTCTCACCGATGCTGATGCAGCCTATTATGATGTGCTGGAAAGGACATTGTATAATGCGCTGCTATCCGGACTATCTTTGAAAGGTGATGAATTCTTTTATCCTAATCCACTTGCTTCTATGGGTCAATATAGCCGCAGCCCCTGGTTTGGTTGTTCTTGTTGTCCTACCAATCTGGCCCGGTTTATTCCCACGGTTGGGGGATATTTTTATGCTACCCGCGGAAATGACATCTATGTGAATCTTTATGGTGCTAATCAGGCCACCATTCATTTACCCGAGCAAGTCGTTCACCTTCATGAACAAACGGATTACCCTTGGTCGGGAAAAATTCGGATAGAAGTGCAGCCCGAGAAAAATGAAATGTTTGCCATAAGACTTCGTATTCCAGGATGGGCAAGGAATGAGCCTGTACCGAGTGATTTATATACGTTTACAAATTTATCTTCCAAAACTTGGAGCATTGAAATCAATGGAAAAATGATTCATCCATCTTTGGAAAATGGATATGCAGTGATCAAAAGAAACTGGCAAAAAGGAGATGAAATTGTTTTAAACCTGCCCATGGAGGTGAGAACGATTGCGGCTAATCCTCAGGTAAAAGCAGACATAGGCAAAATTGCTCTGCAGAGAGGACCATTGGTATATTGTTTGGAATGGCCTGATAATCCGGATCATCATGTGTTGAATTTGATTATTGATCCACATCAACACTTTGAAAGTCATTTTGAAGCAAATCTGTTAAACGGAGTTGAAGTCATTCAAGGTCGTGCTCAATCTGCACGTCGTGAGCTGGATGGAAAAATACAAACCACTGAGGTACATTTTACGGCTATTCCATACTACGCGTGGGCCAACCGGGGGCCGGGTGAGATGACCGTGTGGATGGCAGCAGATGCACATTCCGTTCAGCCCTTGCCTGCGCCCACCATTGCATACACCAGCACTATTAGAGCTTCACGCTTTTCGAGAAGCTTAATTGCATTGCACGATCAGATTTTGCCCACACATTCCAATGATCACTCCGTCATGTATTTTCATTGGTGGCCGGAGAAAGATACAACAGTGTGGGTTGAATACGATTTTAAACAGCCTTATACCATTTCCTCAAGCAAGGTATATTGGTATGATGATCACCCCCAAGGTGGATGCAGTGTACCAGATAGTTGGGAGCTATATTATCAACAACAAGGGAAATGGCTGCCAGTTGAGAATCTGACACCATACGAAACTCGTAAGGACACATTGAATGTTGTGAAATTTAAACCGGTTCACACTTCAGCTTTGCGTATGGTCATCCGACTTAATAAACAATATGCTACGGGCATATACGAATGGGAAGTGGAATAAGCTGCGATTTTTTTATATTTAGCAATCAGACATCATTCCATCCCATTTTGTTGTTAAAAATTTCCGATATGTTTCGCATCTTAAAGCAATCATTTTGCCTGCTTCCTTTCTTATTTTTATTATTCATTGCACCCATATATGCACAATCGTCCCGACAGGATTTCAGTGAAATGGCAGGTGATA
>JADGHY010000296.1 GCA_019683625.1 Thermoflavifilum sp.
ATACCAGGTGTTTTCGAGCATATACACCCTGTCGCCCACCCCGATGCCCAGAGCACCGCCCGATGCCCCTTCGCCAATGACAATACATACCACGGGTACCTTCAGCAATACCATTTCATAGAGATTGCGTGCAATAGCCTCGGCCTGTCCTCTCTCTTCTGCTTCGAGGCCAGGAAAGGCCCCTGGCGTGTCGATTAAGGTTACAATAGGCTTGTTGAATTTTTCGGCCAGCTTCATCAAACGCAATGCCTTTCGGTATCCCTCGGGATTGGCCATCCCAAAATTCCGCAGCTGACGCATCCGGGTGTTGATCCCTTTCTGGTGGCCTATGAACATGATGGTGCGATTGGCTATATCCCCAAATCCACCCACCATTGCCTTGTCGTCTTTCACTTTCCGATCGCCATGTAATTCAATGAAATGACGACACATTTTCTCAATATAAGCCAGGGTGTAAGGCCGGTTAGGATGGCGACTCAGCTGCACCCTTTGCCAGCTGGTCAGCTGTTGGGTGATTTCCAATCTTTTTTGGCGAATTTTTTCTTCAATTTCCCTTATGGTAGCCGAGACATCCACTTTGCTTTTTTCTCCTGCCTGCTTTACTTTTTCCAGCTGCTCGTACAGCTCGGCAACGGGCTGTTCAAAATCTAAAAATTGCATGATCGGAATGGCTTAGACCCCGTAAAGAT
This sequence comes from Thermoflavifilum sp., assembly GCA_019683625.1. GTDB lineage: Bacteria > Bacteroidota > Bacteroidia > Chitinophagales > Chitinophagaceae > Thermoflavifilum. The sequence continues at coordinate 690 of JADGHY010000296.1, forward strand.
ACAGCCAAAATATTTTTTACAGGTTCTTGGCGATTTTTCATAAAACTGCCTAACTTTGCGAGCCCTGACTAATCACACCTCATACGGTGATATTCGCTAACGACAGTTCTTGTACATAGCCGGACCAGTAGTTCAGCTGGTTAGAATGCCGCCCTGTCACGGCGGAGGTCGCGGGTTCGAGTCCCGTCTGGTCCGCAATCTTTATCTCTTATTTCCCTGTATCGCTTTAGCATTTTCCCATGCCATTCTTCGTCTATATCCTATACAGCGAAAAAAGCCATTCCTGCTACGTCGGTTACTCCCAAAACTATCTTAAGCGCCTCGCCGAACACAATGCAGGCCTATCTCGCTATACCAAACATAAACGCCCCTGGAAGCTGCTCTACGTCGAATCCCTCCCCTCTAAATCCGCTGCCATCATCAGAGAAAGAAAACTCAAACACAACAAAAAAGATTATTTCTTCTGGCTCGCCCTGCAACCCTCCAACATCCTCCTCCAGCAGCCCTGTCACGGTCCCGGCTGAGCCGGGACGGGTTCGAGTCCCGTCTGGTCCGCAATCTCTATCTCTTATTTCCCTGTATCGCTTTAGCATTTTCCCATGCCATTCTTCGTCTATATCCTATACAGCGAAAAAAGCCATTCCTGCTACGTCGGTTACTCCCAAAACTATCTTAAGCGCCTCGCCGAACACAATGCAGGCCTATCTCGCTATACCAAACATAAACGCCCTTGGAAGCTACTCTAGGTCGAATCTCTCCCATCTAAATCTGCTGCCATCATCAGAGACTGCCTACGGCAGTTAAACTGGTCCGCAATCTCTATCGTATCACCGGTCTCTATTCAGTATTTCCCTATGCTGAACTGCCCGGCTGGTGAGAGAGCAACACAAAAACTTTATTTTATTTTCCGTTACCCTATACCTGTTAGGGAAATGTTATAGTGCTGCAAATCTGTAGGCTCGGAAAAAAACCAAACTCGAACCGGCAGTTCGTTTAACTGTGAAGATCAACTGTTTGAGATGTACTGCAGCTTAGCTGCTGGCCAATGCCGTGATGATGTCATATTTGGTGATGATATGGTAATTGCCGCTTTCATCCTTGCAGAGCACGGCTCCATTGTCTTTGTTGATATAGGCAGAAAGTCGCTCGATGGGTGTGTCCATGCTCACCACGGGAAAAGGTTTTTCCATAGCTTCTTCTGCCGTGGCATTGCGAATCTGATGGTCGCGCAACAATTTGTTGAAGATACCGCTTTCTGATAACGAGCCGACAGGTTCTCCGTTTTTCATGACGGGCAACTGTCCAACATCGTGATGCTGCATCAGCTCAATAGCATGGGCCACAGGCTCATGAGCTTCAATAGCTATAAGCCGGTCCTGCACGCGGGCATTCAACATATCCTTCACGGTTTTCACATGCAGGAAACCACGTTCCAGCATCCACTGGTCATTGTAGATTTTGCCCACATATCTGCTGCCATGATCGTGAAAGATCACCACCACCACGTGTTCGGGCTTCAGCCTGTCTTTCAGCTGCAACAAGCCGGCCACGGCACTGCCTGCCGAATACCCCACAAAAATGCCCTCTTCCTTGGTGATCCGCCGCGCCATGATGGCGCCGTCTTTATCGGTAACCTTCTCAAAATGATCGATGACGCGCATATCATAATTAGCCGGCACAAAGTCTTCCCCAATGCCTTCGGTGATATAGGGATAAACTTCATGCATGTCTATTTCGCCTGTATCGTGGTATTTTTTGAGCAAAGAGCCATAGGTGTCAATGGCCCAAACTTGAATATTGGGATTTTTTTCTTTTAAAAACATGCCCGTGCCCGTAATGGTACCTCCGGTACCAGCGCCCACAACGAGGTGGGTAATTTTACCTTCGGTTTGTTCCCATATTTCAGGTCC
>JADGHY010000297.1 GCA_019683625.1 Thermoflavifilum sp.
ACCAAAGTGGTTTCACAAACGGGCAGGCCTGATGATGGAACAGACGTAACCGGATTCTATAACATTGAATTTGATGTGGCACTTAAACCCAAATCCCGGTGGCCAGCACACTTGAGCGAAGATGAGCTCATTGCCCAAATGCAACAGAGATTATCTGTTATTCCCGGCGCCGACTTAAATTTTTCCCAGCCTATCATGGATAATGTGGAAGAAGCCGTATCGGGTGTGAAAGGATCTATTGTGGTGAAAGTATTTGGCGATTCATTGAACTATATGGAAAACACATGCACACAAATTGCCGATATTCTGAAAACCGTGAAAGGAATTGAAGATGTGGGTGTGATCAGAAACCTGGGGCAGCCAGAGTTGCGTATCGATTTAAATCAACAAAAAATGGCCATGTATGGGGTAACCACACAGGATGCACAGACGGTTACGGAAATGGCCATAGGTGGAAAAGCTGCATCACAATTATATGAGGGTGTGGAACATTTTGATATTCGGGTAAGATTCCCAGAACAATTCCGAAAGAATGCTGACGATATTGGCAATTTGCTGGTGCCTACCATTCGGGGAACAGAAGTGCCCTTGAAAGAAATTGCCAGCATCAGTGCCGAAACTGGTCCTTGCCTGATTTTTCGTGATGACCATCAACGCTATTCCGCTGTTAAATTTTCCGTGAGGGGAAGGGATATGGGAAGCGCTGTGGCCGAGGCTCAGCGCAAGGTTAATGCGGCCATTCATCTCCGAAAAGGATATACGATGGTGTGGCAAGGTGATTTTGAAAATGAACAACGTGCATCGAAACGGTTGCGGCAGGTGGTGCCCATCAGCCTGCTGCTCATTTTTATTTTGTTATATTCTATGTTTGGCAATGTAAAAGATGCCGGATTAGTGTTCCTGAATATTCCCTTTGCCATTGTGGGTGGTATTGCCGCTTTGCTGCTGACGCACACGCCCTTTAGCATTTCAGCTGGTATTGGATTCATTGCTTTGTTTGGAATTTGCATCCTGGTAGGCGTATTGCTGATCGGCGCGTTCAAGGAGCGGCTCGACCGATGGGTACATCAGCCGGGTGTACTCACACGCTCCATCCGGGAAGGTGTACGGGCTTACATCAGGCCCGTGCTCATGACAGCTTTGATGGACATATTAGGCCTTTTGCCTGCAGCTGTTTCCACCGGCATTGGCTCTGAAAGCTCCAGGCCTCTTGCCCGTGTGGTGATTGGCGGGCTGGTGTTTGCCACAGCCTTTTCCTTGCTGGTTTTTCCTTTAATCTTCCAGCTGGCTTACCGAAAAATAGATTTGAGAGAAGCATAACCCTGAAACCACTCAGTTGCGCAGCATCCACACGGGTGGCTCATCGGCCGAAGGGCCATATAAGCCTGGCACTGAGATATTCAGCAAGCGCAAATACACGATCAGCTCGGCCCGATGATGAATCAGGTGATGCAATCCCAGCCAGCGGATAGCCTGCACACGATTGCCTTTTAAGATAATGGTATCACCGTTGCGCATCAGCCATGGCTCCAGCAGATAAGTTTCATCCACAGCCTGCAAACCTTCCAGCACTTGATGATGCATTTGCTCGGCCGTGTTCACCAGCGTCTCCTGGGTTTCTATAGGTTGAGGGGCACGGGGTGGCGTCTTCGAAAAATCGAGCTCTTGTTCCTGCAATACAACCAGCATTAATCTGGGTAAGGTGGCGACATGCGAGGCCAACTGCCCTAAACTTGTAGATTTTTCATGCGGTTTCCAGGAAAAATGTGCTTCCGGTATGCGCTTTAACAAAGCCAGCGTTAATCCGAATTCTCTTTCCAGATCTTGATACAAAAGAGTTTTAGTATTCATCATGAAAATTTTTATCAAAAATTACGGAGGGCTTATGAAACGGAAATGGGATATCCTGCACGATAAAACACATAACGAATGGTACCATAGCTATATCGCAGGTATTTTTCCACATGTGGGGGTTTTATCCATTGCACATCCAGGATATCTTCTTCAATCTGCGGAACTGTTAATTCAGTACCCGTGAATTGCATTTTAAACCAATGTGTTTTTTTAAGTACTTGTTCTTGGGTATATCGATCTGTATATGCATGATAGGTATGGCAGATAAGTTGTTCGATGCTCACCTGATGGAGGCCTGTTTCTTCACGGACTTCGCGCAATGCCGTTTGTTGCGGATTATCACCAGGCTCAATTTTCCCTTTGGGCAGGTCCCATTTACCCAGGCGAAAAATCAATAACACATCTTGCTGAGCATTGGTGATTAATCCGCCGGCTGCTTCCCGCATGACATATAGGCGGACTATGCGATCAAATAAAGCGTTTTGATCAGAAGATTGAATAATGCAAGCTTCTTTATCACCTTGTTGCAACTGATGGATGAGTGCGGAGAAATCAGGATGTTTTTCCGGGCAAAGATAAGATTGGCGGGACGATGCAGGCACTACAATTTCAGGAATATCCTGCAACTGCTCACAGACGATCAAAGGTCTTTCCTGTATCCAAATGATAAATGGCTCCATAAGAAATACAATTCATTTCAAAAATAAATTTTATCCACCAAATAATTGCATCGCAAATATATT
>JADGHY010000298.1 GCA_019683625.1 Thermoflavifilum sp.
GTTTTATGTTAAAAAATGATTATCTTTTCGGGCTGTTTTAAACCTACAAGAATATGGAGCCGAATCAAAAGTTTACGTTCACCGAAGCAGGTGTAACCGATGAACACTTGCAGTTTTTCGATGCATTTGGTTTCATTCACTACAAGCATTTTTTTTCTACGGAACAAATCCAGCGAGCCATTCAGGCGGTGGAAGAGCTGGAGGCGCAGTGGATTGCCGAGAAAAAGGATAAGGTTTTCGGAACTCCTATCAAATATGGCAAAGACGAGAATGGCCGCACGGTGATTCACCGGTTTGCCTTTGCATCCCTGCATCATCCTTATTTACATGAGATGTTGCAGGACCCGCGTATCCAGGAGCTAAAGAAATTCTTGGGCGATGTACCGGATGCACGGATAGCGGAAAATGAAAAAGATGGCCTGGTGGTTAATCATTATATCAACACCGGCGAAAGTGAATTCACGAAATTAGGCTGGCATACCGATGGCCTGCGCGACCTTGTGCTGAATTTCAAGTTATATCCCATGTTGAATGTGGGCATTTACCTGGATGATTCGCCGGTAGAAAAAGGGGGGTTACGGGTATTGCCCGGCACGCACAAGCAGGGACTCTATCAGATGATGTTTCGCAAAAAATATTTTGTGGACAATACCCCCGATAAAGACGAGTTGATTATTGAAGCGGAGGCCGGCGATCTCACCGTTCATTCGGGACGTATCTGGCACAGGGTGGCATTAGCTACGGTGCAAGGGGCAGCCAGCCGTCGCCGGGTGATGTATTTCCCCATCATCAGCGGAAAATACAGTCCTAAGTCGCACCGCAGCCCAACACCTATCTATCACCGCTTTTTGCGCATGATCAAATAGCGCTAATTTTGGACACATGAGATATGCATTGGTAACCGGTGCCAGTGGTGGCATCGGGAAAGAGCTTGCGCGTTGCCTGGCCAGCCGGAAATGGAATCTGCTGCTGGTGGCCCGGGATGAAAAAGCATTGGCTGAACTGGCTAAAGAGCTTAGCCAAACTCACCAAATTGACGTACACTACCGATCGGCAGATCTGGCAAAGCCTGCAGAAGTGGAATCCCTCGTCGAATGGGTGAATGGCCTGCAGGTTCCATTAGGGGTATTGGTAAACAATGCCGGCTACGGGGTATGGGGGGCGTTTGAAACAGTTGACTGGCAAGCTCAGCAACAAATGCTTCAAGTGAATGTAATGGCTTTGCTGCAGATTACGCATCGCCTGCTGCCCCTGCTAAAAGCCAGCGGAAAGCCTGCCTATATCTTGCAGGTGGGAAGCTTGGCCGGTTATCTGCCTCTTCCCTATTTCAACCTGTATGCCGCCTCAAAAGCCTTGGTAAACAGTTTTACCCGGGCACTGGCCTGTGAGTTGCGCCAGCATCATATCCACGTATGCCTGCTGGCACCGGGCGCCGTGGCCACGCGATTCAATGAACGGGCCGGACTAAAGGATATTCCTGCCGCTCAGCGCTATGCCATGCCGGCCGATGCAGTTGCAAAAGCTGCTGTAAACGGTCTTTTCAAAGGAAAGGCAATTGTCATGCCTGGATACTCGAATCGGATCATGGCCCGCTTAGTGAGCTGCTTGCCGAAAGGCTGGTCTATGGCTGTTGTCGCCCGCATTTACAAGCCTTCAGAAAACCAAACTTCGCATTGATGGCGCATGACTTCCATACCGATTTTATGAAAACCGCCGACCAGCCAGCCCACACCAACATCCATACCCGTAAAAGATATTCCCGCCTGCAACAGGGCTTACAAGCCTGGAAAATGGCCTTTCAGATACCTTTTTTCCGGTGGGCTGCCATACTCACCTGTATCGCCGGTCTCATCCTAGCCTATATAGCCCAGCTGTTTTTCCCCTATATTCAGCAACGCCATGGCATTGTGCTGCATGACCCCTTGCTGCAGTGGCTTCCGGCATACGATGTATCCGCATGGTTGTTTGGCTGCCTTTACCTTCCTATGCTGGGCTGGTTGTGCATGCTGCTCGCTTACCCCAGAAGCCTGCTGCAGGTGATGATGACCATCATCATCCTGCAAACCATTCGCCTGATCACCATTTGGCTGATTCCGTTGGATCCGCCGGCCGGCTGTATCGTATTGCACGACCCGCTGATCAATATGATCGCCTATCGCCACCAGCCTATTACCCATGACTTGTTTTTTTCAGGACATACGGCCACCATGATGGCGTTTTATGGAGCAGCACCACCGCGTAAAAAATGGTGGTTAGGCATCTGGATGGGCATGGTGATGGCACTGTTGCTCATTCAACATGCCCATTATACCATCGACTTGCTGGCAGCCATGCTCATCTCCCCCGCCATCTCGACCTGGGTAGATGTTTATCTCTCTTCTGCTTTGGAACAGCTCCCCACCTGGGGACAATGAGAGGTAAGCCCAAACAGATTTTCAGCATGTGCTGGCTTAGCAACAAATTTTTAAAAAATTTGCCCTGGCTTGCACTGGAACAATTCATCTATAAGCAATATTCCAACAAAAGCCCAACATGTTCGGTTCATAAACTTACGCATCTCATAAAGCAACCATGCCGAAGTGTTGTTCAGGTT
>JADGHY010000299.1 GCA_019683625.1 Thermoflavifilum sp.
CTTTAATCTCGGGCTTGCCACCATGTACCAGATTATCTTCACCACATACGGGACCTGGGTCCAGAAAAATATGGGCAAACATTTCAGCTGTATAATAATTGTAGGTTTTTTTCTTTTTGTTTTTGTAGAAGTTTCCTGTGGCCGTATCGCGTAGAATCTGCAAAGATCTGCAACCATGATGTACTTCCTGCCGGGTGAGGCTCGTGTAGCTGGCTATGATGCGCCCTTGCTTGTCGTACATCCACATGTGATTATCGGCAGAGAATCCAATGATGCGTAGTGTTTTAAATGCTTTGTAAAACGTGGTATCATCTTTTACCCGCTGGATGAAAGCCGGTATATCAAACCCGGTTCTGCTGGCAACAATAGTAACCGAATCCAGCTGAATATGCTTTGCAATTTCGGCTACTGCACTGCTATCTTGCTGGGCATGAGTATGCCAGCCCATCAACAAGCAAATGATACATATTCTGAATATCCTTGCCAATTTCTGCATATCCATGCCCAAATTTAGCCAGAAGCCTTTAGTTAAGTTTGTTAATATTCAGCTGACATGCTGTTTCGTTACGCCTGTTGTTTATGTTCGATGAGATATCGGTGGCTTGTTTCATGACAGCTGAGGGTGTTATCATTGCCCTGAAGCGAAAAAAATGTCAATGGATTGACTGGGGCAAGCTGCATGCCAATGGGTGGACGTGTAATTTTGTGCCTCGGGATGATAGACCAACCTTTACAAAATCCTTCTCAAGGGAAAGAGGCGATGGCTGAGGCAATTTCTCAGCCCATATCTCCCCGTTTGCGCTGGTTGATGGCCATTGGTTGCGGAGCAGCAGTAGCCAATATTTATTATTGTCAACCGCTTTTAGGTGCCTTTAGCCGCTATTTTCATGTGTCGGAGGCTGATGCCGGGAATATTAATATTTTCACCCAGGTGGGGTATGGATTAGGCATGTTGTTCATATTGCCGCTGGGGGATAAGATTTCCAGACGCAATTTGATTCTTACCTTGTTTCTGTTAGCTGCAGTGGTATTAGGTATTACAGGTTTATCGCTTAACTTGTGGATGCTCGATATCTGCAGCGTAGCCGTGGGCTTGCTCAGCGTGTCTTGCCATATCCTCATTCCCTATGCTGCGCATCTTTCACCTGATGCGCAAAGGGGTAAGGTCATTGGCAGTTTGTTGGGAGGATTGCTGGTGGGCATACTGGTGTCCCGCACGTTGAGTGGATGGATAGCCCAGTATTTAGGATGGCGTTGGGTATATGAAGTAGCGGCTTTGTTGATGCTGGCTATTTCTGTGTGGTTATGGATAGAGCTGCCTGCCGAACAGCCTGTCTTTCAGGGAAGTTACGGAAAGTTGTTGGCTTCGTTATGGGAGCTTTGGCGCCAGCAGCGTGTAGTACGAGAAAGTGCATGGATAGGTGCCACGCTATTTGGTGCGGTTTCAGCTTTCTGGGCTACCATGGCTTTTTTTCTTGAAGCACCACCTTACCATTATCCTTTATCGTGGATAGGTATGTTTGGCCTGGTGGGGGCAGGAGGGGCTATGGCTGCGCCTTTGGTGGGGCGCGTCACAGATCGCAAAAGCCCAATGTTAACCATTCAGGTGGGTATATGGCTGATGACATTAGGCTATGTGGTCTTATTTTTTGCTGGCTGGCATATTGCCCTGGTGGTGGCAGGGGTGATCTTGCTGGATGTGGGCCTGCAAGCTGCACATGTATCGAATCAGGCACGGAATTATGCCTTATTGCCTCATGCCCGCACCCGGCTCAACACCATTTATATGACTGCTTTTTTTGGAGGGGGCACCCTGGGATCGATCCTGGGCAATCTGGCCTGGAATCATTTGCAATGGCCAGGTGTTTGTATGGCGGGTCTGGGCCTAACCCTGCTCAGCTGGTTAGCTATTTTATCTCCCGTTGCTCAAAAGTATAAGCATTTAATGCCATGGAAAAACTAAGCTTAATTGTGGATATGGATGAGGTGATGGCCGATCCCATCACGAAACTCAGGGCATGGTATGCACGGGATTTCGGAAAAACTTATACCGACGAAGAAATTGCCGGTAAGCATCTGGCAGAAGTGGTACCACCTGCACATGCGCATTTGTTTCACCAATACCTGAACACACCGGGATTCTTTAGAGATCTTGCCGTAATGAAGGATGCGGTGGAGGTGATGAAATGCCTCCACGAAAAATACCATTTGTTTGTGGTTTCGGCGGCTATGGAATTTCCGAATTCTTTAAAAGATAAGTATGATTGGCTGCAGGAACATTTCCCTTTTATCGGCTGGCAACAAATCTGTCTTTGCGGGAGTAAGCAAATTGTTTCTGCCGATATCATGATCGACGATCATAGCCGGAATTTTCATAATGGCATACGCAGAAAAATACTATTTACCAGCCATCATAACGTATTTGAACAAGCAGAAGAACGCGTGAATAACTGGAAAGAAGTTGCGCAGAAATTGCTCGGATGATGCATGGATGATGGTTGCTGATGATGCAGCATGATGCGTGTGCTTTTTCGGTATTTTCATATAAGCTGTTTACAAATTGTTGCCTGTTATCGGG
>JADGHY010000300.1 GCA_019683625.1 Thermoflavifilum sp.
GATAGAAACCCGAAAAATTCTTCCCAGGCTGTTCATACTCCTATCATCATTAAGAATATACAATCATTCACGACATCACCTTGGATGGAACAGATCTGATTTTACCTCCAATCTGGCTCAGGTGTTGCCAAAATTCCGGATAAGATTTATTCACCGCCTCAGCATGTTGCACCGTAACTTCACCGCTTCCAGCCAATGCAGCCACCGCCGTGGCCATCGCAATGCGGTGATCATGATGGGAAAACACGGTCGCAGGCTTAATTTTACCACCTTTGATGATCATCTCATTGCCGGCCAACTGGATGTCGATACCCATTTTACCAAACTCCTCCTGTAAGGTTTTGCCCCGATCACTTTCTTTATGGGTTAAACGCTGCACGCCTAACAAGCGGGTAGTGCCTTTGCAATGGGATGCCAGGGCCACCAAAGGTGGGAAAAGATCCGGGCAATCCGTTGCATCAAAATCAAACCCTCGCAATTCGTGATGCTGCACCGTAAGCCGATCATCATCCCAAATTAAAAAAGCGCCTGCCTGATAAAGTGCCTGGGTAATAGCCCGGTCGGGCTGAGCCGATTGCCTGGACAAATGCCGCAAAGTAACTCTTCCTGCAATGGCACCAGCAACCAGCAAAAATGCCGCCCCGCTCCAATCGCCTTCAACGGTGTAGGTAGTTGGCCGATAGGTTTGCTTGCGGGGAAAGGAAAATAAGGCATAGCCTTCGCGCTCCACCTTCACGCCAAAACTGTCCATGATTTGCAGAGTCAAATCCACATATTCCTTGCTTTTCAGCTCCTGTACCTGAATGCTCACACCAGATGCGCAGGCACCATAAGCCATCAGCAGGCCGGTAAGGAATTGCGAACTCAGCGATCCATCTACGGTGATATCGGCAGGGTGCAAGGGGCCTTTGATCTGCAAAGGAGGAAAGCCCGAACGGGATTGGCAAGATACACCAAGTCGGGGTAGCACTTCTTCAAAAAAATGCATGGGTCGGTTCAGTAAACTTCCTGTTCCACTGATGGTGAGCTGGCCATCATACAAGGCTGCAATAGGGGTAAACATGCGCATACACAATCCGGCTTCTCCACAATGAATGACAGATGCCCGGGGGCGAATACCCTGGCTAACCACTTCTGCCACACTGCCTTCCACATGCACATCCGCACCAAGTGCCTGTACCACACCTAACGCAGCCCGGCCATCATCACTAAGCCCCAAATTGTGAATAACACTTTTCCCCTCGGCGAGCAATGCAGCAGCCAAAGCCCTTTGCATGGCACTTTTGGAAGGATTGGCCGTGATTTCACCATCAATGACAGCTTTGTTGATAACTATTTCCATCTTGCGGTAAAGATCGTTAACAGAAAAATTTATCTATTTCAGGTACACCCTTTTTCTCACCAGTATACCGGCAAAACGCTTTCCAGCTCCCGAATAGGAATAGGCTTTATACAGGCACTACCAATGCGCTCCAGCAAAATAAAATGCAACACCTCTTTTTCCCGCTTTTTATCATGCCGCAAACAATCCCACACCTCACTCCAATCGATATCCGGCAAGGCTGTTGGCAGCCCATAGGCTTGAAGCAAATGCTGGATGCGCTCTGCTTCCTCGGGTTTTAACCCGGCCATTTGTATAGAAAGCTGACAGGCCACCCGCATACCCACGCTGATAGCCTGTCCATGAGGAATCTCCACTACCTTCTCGATGGCATGGCCAAGGGTATGTCCAAAATTCAAGAACCGGCGCCGGTTTTTTTCATAAGGATCTTCCTCTACGATATGCAACTTATGCTGCAAAGAAGTGAGGACAAGATGAAAAAGCGTTTCCTCCTCGCCTTGCAATGCCTGCTCACGGTGATTTTCCAGGTAACCAAACAAATCTGCATCGGCAATGCAGGCATATTTGATAATCTCAGCAAATCCGTTCTGCCATTCCCGCAGCGGCAGGCTGCTCAGCAATTGCGGATCCATAATCACAAAAGCCGGCTGACGAATGGTGCCGATAAGATTTTTGTATTTGCCCACATCCACACCGTTTTTTCCGCCAATACTGGCGTCTACTTGTGCCAACAACGTAGAGGGCACAAAGCCCACCCGCAAGCCACGCATGTAGATGGCCGCCAGAAAACCCACCAAATCGGTAACTACGCCGCCTCCCACGCCCACCAACCACCAGCTGCGATCAACTTCCCACCTAATTAATGCATCGACGAGGCTTCTCATCATTTCCCAACTTTTGCTGGCCTCGCCCGAAGGAATAATGAGGGTTTTCCAATCCCGGGAAATCTCGGGATGGTAGCAGGCTACCAACTCATCGATCAGCAACACCGTACGATCAATAGGCACCAATCCCTGGAGTTGCGTCCAGGAATAACCTACGTAATAATCGGTATGTTCCTCTCCAATGCTGTGATGGATAAGCTTCTGAAAGGCCATGATTAAGAAGTTTGCTCCGGATGGTCGTATTCCGACATCACTTTATGCTGGCGGTTGATGGACTCCAGATGCACCGCATCGTAAAATTTCAGGATAAAATCTTTGCTCAAGCCCAGCTTCTC
>JADGHY010000301.1 GCA_019683625.1 Thermoflavifilum sp.
CCCTACAACAACTGCAAAACTTTAAAAAACAAATTGAATCCGGCCAGCAAGATTTTGTGACACTCATGAACCTGTATTCCCAGGATCCGGGCAGCCGACAGAATGATGGTATTTTCACCATTTCCCGAACCAATAAAAATATTGATCCCAATTTTCTGGCTGCAGCCTTTCGGTTGCAAGACGGAGAAATATCTGATCCGGTGAAATCTAAATTCGGATACCACCTCATTCAAATGGTGCATCGCCAGGGCGATAACGCTGAGGTGCGCGATTTGCTGATGATTCCCCCGATTACTTCGGCTGATTTACGGGCTGCCCGGAAGAAATTAGATTCGGTGCGGGCCGACATCATTGCGGGAAAAATAAGTTTTGGGGAAGCTGCCGTGAAATACAGCGATGACCCTTCTGCCAAGCTTTATGCCGGCATGATTACCAGTCCGGATGGTTCCACCTACCTGACTGTGGATCAGCTGGATCCGGGCATTGTCCTCACGCTCGATTCCCTAAAACCAGGTGATATTTCCCAGCCGGCTGAATTTACCGACCCCTATGGGAAAAAAGCCGTACGCATCATTTACCTGAAATCCCGAACCCAACCTCATTTGGAAAATCTTCGGGATGATTACAATAAAATTCAACAGCAAGCCCTGCAAGAAAAACAATATGCAGCCCTGGATAAATGGTTTCGGGAAAAAATGCCCACTTTTTACATCTGGGTGGATCCGGACTATCAGCATTGCCAGAACGTAGAGCAATGGGCAGAAGCCAGTCAGAAGGCTAATCATTACCAGCCCGGCGAATAAACCCTGCATAGATGAGCGACGATATCAAACACGAATGCGGATTAGCCTACATCAGGCTATTAAAACCCTTTCGTTATTACCAGCAAAAGTATGGTTCTGCGTTTTACGGGTTGAACAAGCTCTACCTGCTCATGGAAAAACAGCACAACCGGGGGCAGGATGGAGCTGGCATTGCGGCCGTGAAGCTGCATACACCACCTGGATATCCCATGTTGCACCGCATCCGCAGCAATGCCCCTCAACCCATACCCGATCTGTTTCAGACCATTTTTCGGGAAATAGAAGAAGTGGTACGCTACCAGCCCGAAATCCAGGACGATGCAGCGTTGCTGAAAGGGCATGTTCGCTTCATGGGGGAACTGCTGCTGGGACATTTGCGTTATGGCACCCAAGGAAAAAATCACATTGAGCTCTGCCATCCTTTTGTACGCATACACCCGCAGCCCGAGCTCAACCTGGCTATGGCCGGTAATTTCAACCTTATCAACACAGACGAATTGTTCGAGCACGTCCAAATCAAGCCCGATGAGCTCTACCGGCGTTCAGACCTGGCAGCCATGATGGAAGTGGTGTACCATTATCTGCGCCAACATGCTCTCGCCCAGCACAATACCGCATCTTTACCCCTGTCCACCATTCTTTGCCAAGCCTTTTCGCTATTCGACGGAGGATATACTGCAGCCGGACTCATCGGCACGGGCGATAGTTTTGTGATCCGGGATCCTTATGGCATTCGTCCTGCCTACTACTACGCCGATGCCGAAATTGTGGTAGCCGCTTCAGAGCGGGCAGCCATCCGTACCTGCTTTAACCTGGAAGAAGATATGGTGAAAGAGCTTATGCCCGGCAGAGCCTTGTTGGTGAGCCGGGAGGGAGAGGTGGTGGAAAAACAAATCCTGCCTGCACAGCCCCGCCGGGCATGCAGCTTTGAACGCATCTACTTTTCAAGAGGGAATGATGAAAAAATCTATCAGGAACGCAAAAAATTAGGATATACCCTTTCCGAAACCGTGCTCAAGGCCATTGATTACGATTTAAAACATACCATTTTTTCGTTTATTCCCAATACGGCCGAAGTGGCCTTCTATGGCCTGATTCAGGGGCTGGAAGATTATCTAAACCGCATCAAGGTGCAGCGTATCCTGTCCTGGGGCCAGGAAATAGACCCCGAAAAGCTAAGTGAATTAATCTCCAGGCGCGTGCGTATTGAAAAAATTGCTATCAAAGACGTAAAACTGCGCACCTTTATCGCGGCCGATCAAGGAAGAACAGAGCTGGTACAACACGTGTATGATATTACCTATGGGACCGTGCGAAAAGGCGTGGATACCCTGGTGGTGATAGATGACTCCATTGTCCGGGGCACTACCCTCCGGGAAAGCATCATTAAAATGCTCGACCGATTGGGCCCCCGCCGCATCATCATCGTGTCTTCAGCCCCTCAGATCCGCTATCCCGATTGTTATGGCATCGATATGAGCAAACTGGGCGATTTCGTTGCCTTCCGCGCCGCTGTGCAGCTGCTAAAACAAAACCAGAAAACCTATATCCTCGAAGAAGCTTATAGCCTGTGCAAACAACTCCAGCGCAGCAATAGCCTGCACGCCCAAAACGTAGTCAAACAAATTTATAAGCCCTTTACCGTGGAAGAAATCTCTGCCCAGATTGCCCGCCTCATCACCCCGCCCGAAACCCGTGCCGAAGTAAGCGTCATCTATCATGTCTCTTATACACAACTGC
>JADGHY010000302.1 GCA_019683625.1 Thermoflavifilum sp.
TACAGTATCCTGCCACAATAGGACAACTGGAATATCCATGATAGCGAGCGGGCAACGGACGATTATCAATCTGTGCCAATAGATTATCTACCAACACCGGTGCTTGTTTTCTGACGGCAGCGCCCGTCTTCGCATTTGGGGTATTGGTGGCATCGCCTATTCCAAATATTTCCGGATAACGGACATGCTGAAGCGTATAAGGATCCACATCCACCCAGCCTTGTGAATCTGCAAGCGGACTTTTCTTGATAAAATCGGGAGCACTTTGCGGAGGTACCACATGAATCATATCAAAGTGTTTCTGAAAATCCCTGGGCTCCTGATTGGGAACATGTTCCCGAAATGTGGCCAGATGATTTGGACCATCTATGCTGATTAAATCATGATGAAAGTATAAATGAATATGATATCGATCTACCAGTTTTTCCAAGGCCGCTGCATATTTGGGCACCCCAAATATTTTTGTTCCCCCGCTCATAAAATCTATTTCAACCTGATCAAGTATTTTTTCTTTCCGGAAATAATCGGCTGCCAGGTACATGATTTTCTGAGGTGCTCCGCCACATTTCACAGGCGTAGATGGACTTGTGAAAATAGCGGTTTGGCCTTTGCGGATCTGTTGTATGCATGCATAGGTATAAGGTGCATATTCGTAAGCATAATTACTGCAAACGCCATGTTTTCCCAATGTTTGTTTCAAGCCCGCAATAAGGTCCCAGTCGAGCTGAATGCCGGGAGCCACAACCAAATAATCGTATGTGTATGCCTGACTCGAAGCGGTGCGTACTGCATGAGCTGTGGGGTCAAATGCAATCACCCGATCCTGAATCCAGGTAACCCCACGCGGCATGACGCTCGCTTCCGGACGAACTGTTTTCCGGATATCATACACTCCGCCACCCACCAATGTCCATGCAGGTTGATAATAATGTGTATCAGCTGGCTCAATGATGGCTATCTCAAGTGAAGCACGTTTCAATAATAATTTGGCAGCCACTGAAATTCCAGCATTTCCCCCTCCAACAATCAATATCTGAAAATGTGTTTTCATATCGGGAAATTTTTAGCTTAAATTATTTCCCGAATGCATGATAATTGGTAACTTATGTAACAAATCGATTTATTTTACCATCGATGGAAACACCGGAATAGACGTACGAAAAAACTCAGGCACAAGAAGCGTTGGATTCAGATAAATGATACAAAGGGGATACCAGCTGATGCTGGGATGCTACGTGAATATCCCGCCAGATGCGGTTTAAAGGATGATCCAGGTAAATAGCAGTCATCCCGCAAAACGGATATAATTTTTCTACTGCTTGCAATGAAGTGATGGCCAACTCACCTGCTACGTGTTTCATGTTGCTCAGCTGCGCTGCACTAAGCGTTTGCTGATCCACATGGGCCTGCCATATTTTTTGCAGCGTTTGATAATATTGGTTACGCACACGTTGAAACTCGGCTATTGTCTCTTGCCAGGTTCGTTCCACCAGGGGAATATTTCCCAATACGCGATCGAAACCTGTTGGTTTTTTCTGTTTAGCTAATGTTTCAAATGCATCCAAAAAATGATAGGCCATACCCAGGAGCATTACCGAGGTAGTGATTTCTGCAAAGGTCAGGAATGGGAAACGATATAAGGGCCCATCCTGAAAAGGTGATGGGTGTAGCAGATCAAAACCATGTGTAGGAGGAACCAACACATGATGTAGTTCAAAATCATGGCTGGATGTGGCTTTGAGCCCCATCACCTGCCAGTTGGGAACAATGTTCACCTGAGCTGCAGGCACAGCAAACGCGCTGTAGATGGGATTTCCTGCTTCATCCTTTAGGGGTTGATCGTTTTCATCATGGAGCCAGGCATTAAAGGTAAACAGCGTAGCATGAGCGCTTCCACTGGCATATTTCCAAAATCCATTCACTTCATTTCCATGTTGCCTGCGCATAGCTTTGCCCGTGATGGCACCGCTTCCGGCCGCCCAGGCTTTTTCGGATGCAAAAAAATATTGTGCTGCATCGGGTTGCATATATCCGGCAAATAAATTGGCGCCAGCACCTAAATTGACTACCCATCCTACGCTTCCATCGGCCCAACACAACGCCTCCAGCAGGGCAACGGCATCGGGCAATGGCATCTCAGCTCCACCCAGGCTTTGCGGAATCCAGATCCTAAGATAATGCTGGGTGTAAATGCACTGCAATTGTGCTTCTGTCAACTTCCCACCCTTTTCGGCATCAGCAGCCTCCGAACGAAACAGTTGCACGACTTGTTCGGATAATATCTCGCGAGGATGTGCAATCATGCCTTAAAGTTAATGCAGCATGCACATTCAGCATACAAATGTTTAACCTTATCCAAACATCACATGTAAACCTTTACCGCTACAGATGGGCGACAGCAAATAAAAATCAGCCATGCAGGTAATGCTTTTCATCTCTTCTTCTCAGCGGCATGGGAAAAGGAATCGTGCACCATGGGACGAATGATGAAACGATATTGATAATCTTTATAGTTAAGTCGGTATTG
>JADGHY010000001.1 GCA_019683625.1 Thermoflavifilum sp.
CTGCTGCACTTCCCGGCAGCTCATGAAGAGGTGCCATAGCAATCCACTCCGGTAATTTTCAATCATCACCACCTGTGGGCCCTGATCTATGGCCAAATAGCGCTTGGGATACCAGTTTGCCGTTTCACTAAATGCATCATAAAAACCATAAGGCCCCCAGAGTTTATCTTTCATTTGATGATTCGTGAACCAATATCGGATAGCCTGCATGGATTCACGAGGCGTATAGACAATCGAAGAAACAGCGGCTGTAGGAGAAATTACACCTAAGTCAGTTTTCTCGCCCGGTGCATGTGCTGCATAACCATGCACCGAATAACTGGCTGTGAGTCCCCAGTTCTGAGGACCATATCCTTTGTAATGCAGGGGATTCTTCACGCACCATGTATAATTAATCATGGTTTGATTCACATTTTCTTTCCAGTAATCAGCGTATTGATCTTTCAATCCATGCGGATTCAAACCCAGATAATTGTAATGCGCCCAGAATAAAGGCCCTCCCAGCCTGGCATCGCCTTGATGATGCAGTTGTAACTCATAGCCTTCATACCAGGAAGGGGATACGATTTTACCATTTTCAGCCCATCCCTGGTGGTACACGGAAGCCGGAATCGCATAGGTGGGTGAAGAGGCCGCCAACACATAGGCAATCAAACATTCATTATAGCCATGAATAGGAAAATGCATCGCCCAGCCATAATCAGGGCTCCAATGCCAGTATAACACCTGTTCGCCATGTTGGTACCAGTTCCATTCCACCGTGCGCCAAAGGGTATCTATTTGCCTGGCCAGCAGTTGGGCTACTGCATTTCCCTGCATGAGATATTGCCTCGCACACAACAGACCTTGCACGAGATAGGCTGTTTCCACCATATCTCCTCCATCATCTTTCGGGCTGAAAGGTTTCACCTTCCCGTTTGGATAAAGCCAATGCGGCCAAGCACCGTGAAAACGATCGGCCTGTTTCAGAAAATGAATGATTTGCCGAAGGCGGCTGATGCCTTGTTCCTGGGTGATATATCCGCGATGCATGCCCGCCAGAATAGCCATGATCCCAAATCCGCTACCCCCTACGGCTATGACATCTGCATCGTGTTCGGGATAAATACCATCCACATGAATACGCTCACGTGCCATGCCGGAATGGGGCTCTGCTCCCTGCCAAAAATATTGAAACGTGGCCCGTTCCACACTGTCGAGCAAGGCTTCATCAGGAAGCAAAGCCTCGTGCTGCGATGAACGGGATGCTCCTGGATTGATCTTTGCCTCATGAAATCGAAAGGCAGCAAGCACACTTAAGGCAATAGCACTTACAGCAATCTGAATTGCGACCCGATGCATGTTCATATGTTATCTATTGAACTTCAAGAATGCTTTTTTTAGGAGATGTGCCATTTTCATTGATCGCCTCAATGGTAAAATAGTAGGTTTTTTCCCGATCCATGGCTTCAAAAAAATACTGGTTATCTGCATACACCATAATGGCGTTGTACAATTTATGCGGATCCGTGCCATAATAAATCTGATAAGCGTAAGCATGATTTACAGGGCTCCAGCGAATCCAGGCGCTGCGTTTGTCTTTTTCCGTGCGCAAAACCATGAATTGCCCCACAGAATCGGGCTTTGCTCCCTGTCCGTTTCCGAAGATGCGAAGGCCACTTAGTGCAAATTTCCCGGTGGGCATATGCAGGTTCACCATTTTGATGTACCGTGCTTCTACAGGCGTATCGAGTTCCACATAATCGTGGGGAACATCCGTCAGGTTTTTGCTTTTATCGATGAGCAAATGCCAATGTATACCATCTTTGGAATCAAATATTTGGTATTGATGATAACCTTCTGTTGCGGGAGGATGGGCATCCTGATCAGCATAATTGATTTGGATAGCTTTCACTATACAGCGGTCACCCAAGTCTGAAATGATCCACTCGCCTGCTTTTCCGGTAGCTGCACTCCAGTAGGTACGGATATCTTCATCCACGGCAAAATTGGGATAATGTGCACCGTCGGTCGATGACACCTGCACGGGCTTGGCAAAGTTGAGCAACATCCATCCGGTGAACTGACCTGCCTGAGGGCTTGTGGGCAAATAATGCGGATAATCTCCAAAGGCGGTATTGCAATACATGATGCCATCCTCATCAAAACCAGCGGGCCAGATGCCAATGCGGCGTTCAAAATTGTTTTTTACGGCGATGCGGATCGTGGATACATGCCACCATCTTCCGGCAGCATCCTGAAAGGTGCTGCCATGGCCTGCTCCACGGGCAAAGCCACCTGGTTTGTAACTAAGCGGGTCAGGCTGGAAATGAAAAGGGCCTAAAGGACTGTCTCCAACGGCCACCCCATCGGCATATCCGCTGAATTCTGTGCCCGGAGCAGCAAATTGCAGATAATATTTTCCATTGTGCTTGGTCATCCATGCCCCTTCAATAAAGGGATCCAGAAAAATATTGTCGTTATATTCTCCAAAACGTTGCCAGCCATAGCGCCAGGGCTGCAGCAACAATAGTTCTTTTCTGGCGGTCTTGGGTGCAAAGCTATGCCTGTCTATTTCCACACCATAAATGGGATAGGCATTGCTGCTGCCATTGTACATATACAATCTGCCATCCTCATCCAGAAAAAAATCGGGATCCCATCCGCCAATCTTAAAGGAATCTATTGCTTTTTCCCACCGATTTTGCTTGGGATCGGTGGACATCCAGATGGGAAAATCGCTCGTATAAGTTGAACCAAATACCAGCATCGTATCGCCCATGACCCATACGGCCGGCGCACACAAATCATCATACGTTCGTTTTCGCTGTGCTTCATTTAAAAACGAGCGTGCTATAAAATGCCAATGAAACATATCTTCACTCCACCAGTAACCTTTTTGATTGGTAGAAAACAAATAATAATCCTGTTGATAGCGCACAATCACCGGGTCGGCGGTAGTCCGATGCTGTCCCCATTGGGTGAAGTCTGGGATCGGACAATATTTGTAATCCAGATTCACGGGATTGCAATAAGTTTGTTGCTTGTGTTGAGCCTGCACAGAAGTAAACATGCATGGAAAACACGCAAGCTGAACAAAGAAAAAAGATGATAAAAGATGCTTTTTCATCACTTCTCGTATTTTAACGAACCGTAAATCCTAATTTTTGCAATCCCAGCTGCACTTCCGGGCAGCTCATGAACAAATGCCACAATAATCCGCTCCGGTAATTTTCAATCATTATGATCTGCGGAGCCTGATCTATGGCCACATAATCCGTATCAAACCAGGGAATCGAAAGATTAAAAGCGTCTTTAAATCCATAATCCCCCCAGAGTTTATCGCCGAGTATATCATAGTAAAATCGGATGGCTTGCATGGAAGCTGCGGGTGTATAGGGCAGGGAAGAAACGGCTGCAGTGGGCGCAATCACACCATCGTCGTTTGTGGGTGAATGTACGGCATATCCAACTGCCGAAGCAGTTCCGGAAAGATCATCACTTGCCGTGAGCCCCCAGCAGCTGCTGCTGTAGCCATTGAAGTGAAGAGGATTTCGCTTGCAATAAGCATATTGGATATTAGCATGTGCCACATTTTGTTGCCAGTAATCTGCATAAGCATCGGCCAAGCCATGCGGATCGACGCCTAAAAAAGTATAATGTGCAAAAAACAAGGGGCCACCAAATGCAGGTCCTAAGGGCAAAACAATGCCTTCATAGGTATTTCCGTTGCGCATGTTGCCATTTCTTGCCCAACCACTATCATATACTTTTTTATCAATAGCATGGGTGCGTGAAGCGGCAGCTAAAACATAGGTGATCAAGGCTTCATTCCATCCCTGGATAGGCGTTTGCATGGCCCATCCATAATTGGGGCTCCAATGCCAGTATAAAACCGATTGGCCGTTTTGCTGAAACCAAGTCCATTCCACCTGATCCCACAAGCTATCAATTTGCTGGCGCAAGGATTGTTCGGCAACGGTAGATGCCTGAAAATATTGGCGTGCACACAATAAGCCCATCATCAAGTAGGATGTTTCCACCAAATCAGCACCATCATCCCTTGTGCTAAAGGGAATCGTTTCACCGGTTGCCCCATTAATCCAATGAGAAAAAGCACCATGATAACGGGTGCAGTGATGGCTTAAAAAATCAACGATTTGGGCAATCCGATGCAGCCCGTCGGTTCGTGAAATAAAATTTCTTTCTATCCCAACCAAAATGGCCATGATGCCAAAGCCTGTAGCCCCGGTGGCACACACATCAGCAGCGCTGCTGCGTTCGCGGATCAAGCCAGAAACAGGGTGGGCAAAATCCCAGAAATACCGGAAGGTTTGCTGCTCGACCAAGGTGAGCAAAGCACTGTCGGACAAGTGAGGAAATTTATCCGTTGAATCGATGGCCGTAATCCAATCGATCTGATACGTATTGTCCAGCTGAGTGTTTTCCGTGCCTGGCAATCCTTTTTGCACCACCAAAAAATATTTGCTTAGGGCATGCAGGGTATCTTGCGGTTGCAATACCAGGATGCTGTCGGCCGACTGCTGGACTTGCCGAAGTGGTATTTGCTGCTGATGGTTATCATACAAAAAGATAAATGAAAAAATATCTTTGGTAGAAACAGCATGATTAAATACCAACTTCAGTTGCGGACAGGTGCTTACCTGAAACAAATGATAAGAATTCTCCTGGCCATCCACAGCAAAACTGATTAACTGAAACGATCTGGCTGCCTGAGGTTGCGGATTTTGTGGTTGTTTGGCACAGGACAAAGCCAGCATGGCCCACACGATGCCACACGCCTGATGAAGTGCCTTTATCTTCAAGAGAAATCCATTTTAAAAATCAGGGAGCGAGGAAAAACTCACTCCCTGATGAAAACCCAAAAACCTTATTTACCTCTTCCCTCCAGGCGTACGAGGGCATTAATATCCTCTTCACTCAATGCCTGATCATAAACCCTCACTTCGTCGAGCAATCCGTTCAAAAAGCTTGCCCAGGGCTGGCTGCCCGTGGCAGAAGTGAGGCTGGGATTGGTCATAAACTGAGATGTGCCAAACACCAGGGGGCCTACATACTGAAATTGAATAGGCCCATAATTATTCACCTGTTGGGTGGCTATTTTATTACCGTTGACAAATACTTTGAACGTGGAGCTTGCCGCATCGTAACTTACCGCAATACTTGTCCACACGCCCCAAAGATTATTAATCTGGTAATTGCCCAACCAGGCATCGGTGCCGTTGTTATTGACATGTATTTTCAGGAAGCCATGATCGGTTGTGCTTCCGTTTTCAAAAAACACGTCCAGGTTGCCCCAGAAGGCCGTGGTATCGGAAAGAGAAAGGATGCCGCCCGTGCCATTGGTATTTTGCTGGGCATTGACCCAAAAGCTAAGGGTAAAGCTTTGCAGTTGCACGAGGCGTTGGCTGGTGGGGAACAGCACATAAGAATCGGTGCTGCCGATGCGTAAGGCCTGTCCCTTCACACCATTGGCAAAAGAGGTGTTCACGGCTGTTCCTTGAGCACCGGATATGCTGTCTATCAAATTCCCATTAAATGACCAATAGGCCACCAGATGGGTGGCGCCCACCTCGTTGGAGCTGGTATAACCACCAATGGTCAGGGCGGGCATGTAGCTATGCGGATCAAATTTTTTATAGCAGGCGCTAATGAGCATCCATGCGCAAAGAGCCATCAGTGCAGGGATCTGTCGTTTCATAACTCTTTTTTTAAAATCAATTAATAACCTGGGTTTTGGATAAGCACGCCGGCACTCAGGTCTATTTCGTTTTGCGGAATGGGCCACACTTCATTTTTTCCGGCCTTCCAACCCTTAGGGCCGAAGATCTGGGCGGCTCTGCCCTGGCGGATCACATCGAAATATCTGTCGAATTCCATGGCCAACTCCACGTGGCGTTCATGCCAGATGGCCAGGCGCAGGCTATCCTGATTGGTTGTGGTGATATCGGGCAAAATATTGGGGTTCCCCTGGCGGGCGCGTGCACGCACCTGATTCAGAGAATTGAGTGCCTGTTGCGTATTGCCCAATTCATTAGCCGCCTCGGCATTCATGAGCAACACTTCAGCATAGCGAATCACACGGATGTTTTGCTGACATCCTTCCGTGTAGCCGGATTGATACATGCTGAAGGGCACATAGGATTTTTGATTGTACCGGGGATTGGTGACGGTCAGGGGCACAAAATCACCTTCCGGAGTGGTTTCGCCGCGGAAGAGGATGGTAGCATCCCTGCGGGGGTCGCCCGGTTCATAGGTGCTATCGGCCAGTTTAGCCGTGGGCACATTAAATCCCCATCCGCCGCCTACCACACCCCGTGCACCCTGTACCTGAGAATATTGTGAATTAGAGGCACCGGGATTGCCGGGAATCAAAGCACACTGGATCTCAAAGATAGATTCCGCACAATTTTCATTTTGTACCCGAAACAATTGTTCGTAGTTGGGGAACAAATGATAAATACCGAGGGCCATCACCTGATTGGTGTAATCCAGCACCTGCTGCCATTTCTTTTGATACATGCACACTTTGGCATGCAAAGCCAGTGCAGCGCCCTTGGTAGCATGGCCCACTTCGGCAGCAGGATAGGTTACGGGGAGCACGGCAGCCGCATCGGTCAGATCCTGTTCAATGGCAGCATACACACTGTCTTTAGGTGCCCGGGGTAAATTATAGTCGGCTGGGCTCTGTGGCAGATGCAGGCGCAGGGGCACTCCGCCAAAAGCGCGAACCAGGCGAAAATAACAATACGCACGAATGAATTTTGCCTCGGCAATGTATCGTTGCTTGAGGCTTTCATCAAAATGCATAGTATCCACATGATCGATGACCTGATTGCAAAGATTGATTTCCTGATACTGGCCTGTCCAGAAATCCTGCAGCTGGCCTTCGGTGGAGGTAGCCGTAAAATTGTCAAAATCATTCATAAACGTGGCATCCTGCGGATCACTTCCTTTTTCCGCATCATCAGAGCCCAGGCTTTCCACGGCTATGGCCGCAAAAGCCACCTGTTTCCATTCATGCAGGTTAGCATACATCGCATTTACGGCTTTGGTGGCATCTTCCTCCGTGAGCCAAAATTGTTGATTGGGCTGTTGTCCCTGAGGAGGCACTTCCAGAAAACTTTTTGAACAGCCTGCGGCTATCAGCAATAAGCCAAGCAGCCAGAAAAGATATTCCCTTTTATGATTTGGTTTCATGGTCATTTCGTTTTAAAAGGTGAGGTTAATACCAGCATTGTAGGTAGCATACATTGGATACACATTCACGTCAACACCGGCCCTGGTGGGCGACCCGCCGATCTCTGGTGAAAAACCTTTATAGGAAAAGAAATTCAGGGCATTTTGCGCATTCACGTAAATGCGAAGGCGGCTGATCTGCCAGCGTTGGGTGAGGCGATCGGGCAAAGTATATCCCAACTGAATGTTGCGTACGCGGAAATAACTACCGTTTTGTACGTAAAATGAATTGGAGATATAATTTTCTCCACCGCCAATATTGGCCGAAGGATAAGTGTTGGATGTGCCCGGCCCATGCCAGCGATGATCAAAGAAATCCTGGGTAAAGTTTTCCCCACCATAACGAAATCCCAGATTGGCATTGTAAATATCTACACCTGCCACACCCTGAAAATCAAGGGTAAGATCAAATTGCTGGTACGACCAGGTGGTGTTGATGCCATACAAATATTTGGGGTTGGGATTGCCCAACACCACACGATCCCGATCATCAATCACCCCGTCGCCGTTGATGTCGGCAAATTTGAAATCACCGGGTTTGGCGGTAGGTTGAATGGGGGTGCCATCTTTGCCCACGTAGTTGTTAATATCGTCTTGGCTCTGAAATACGCCGATGACCTTCCGTCCGAAAAATTCCCCGATGGGCTGGCCTACAATGGTACGGGTATTGA
The DNA here is from genome assembly GCA_019683625.1 of Thermoflavifilum sp. GTDB lineage: Bacteria > Bacteroidota > Bacteroidia > Chitinophagales > Chitinophagaceae > Thermoflavifilum. The sequence goes on from JADGHY010000001.1 coordinate 7,911, forward strand.
AATTGTTAGATCCCGTGGTACCCACGGCTTGATAAATGGGATTGGCACCTGTGGTTACCGATAACACCTTGTTGTTATTCTGGCTAAGATTTGCGCTGATGGAATAATGCCATTTTGTGCCAATCTGATCGGCCCAAGATAAAGTAAATTCCACGCCTTTGTTTTGAAAGTCAGCCTGGTTGCCGATGATGGTTCCGGATGTGGTGCCCAATGAGCCCAGGATGGGAATATCAAAAATGGCCTTTTCGGTTTTTTTGATGTAATAATCGATTTCCAGATTCAGCCTATCCTGCAGGGTAGTAGCTTCCAAGCCAATGTCGGTACCCACACCGCGTTCCCAATAGGTAGTGGGCGGCACAATGGTGGTGATGCTGGCTCCAGTGTAATAGGCCTCAGGATTGCCAAACACTGCCGTAAACTGCGGAATCTGGGTGACGGTGAGCACGGAAATATTGGATGGCACAGATGCATTTCCGATTTTACCCCAGCTCCCCCTGAGCTTTAAATAGCTGAAGGCGTGTTGGTTTTTCATGAATGATTCTTCGCTGATCACCCAACCTGCACCCACAGAAGGAAAATATCCCCATCGGTTGGAGCCCGTAAATTTTGAAGAACCATCAGCCCGAAAAGAAGCATTGATCAGGTAACGATTCCGGAAAGCATAATTGATTCTTCCGAAATAAGAGGCCACCGTAGAAAGATCGCCTCTGTCACTGGCAAAACGGGAATTCTGGTCGCCGAGCGAGAGATAAAAATCTCCTTCAGAATTATCGGGCACATTTTCCGCACTGGCGGTTAATTCATAAAACTTGTATCGCTGAGCGGATTGGCCGGCTAATACCGTGATATGATGAGCTCCAAATTGGTGCTGATAGGTGAAGGTGTTTTCCACGATCCAGTTGCGGGTTTCATCGCGGGTGAGGGTAAGTTTGCTGGTGCTGTTTTGCTGTTTTAACGTGGCTTTGTACACCGGCACATAATTTCGCACTTCCTGCTGAGCAAATTCTCCGCCCCAGCTGGTACGGAAGGTCAGGTCTTTCCAGAGCTTCAATTCAGCAAACACATTTCCGGAAAGCCTGTAGATGCGGGATTGCTGATGAAAGAAATCGAGTGTAACCTGCGGATTGAAATTTGAGCCATCGGCAACATTGTAATCCGATGGATCGCCGTAGGAGCCATCCGCATAATATACCGGCACCACGGGTGCAGCTGCATATAATTCATGAAATATGCCGGGCGGGTAGTCATGCGAAAAACTATAAGCCCCGGTAACGGTGTAGCCGATATGCAGTGCATTCAATGGCTGAAAATCATTTTTCACCAAGGTGGTATAGCGCTTGTAATCATTTTTTTCTACCAATCCTTGTTGATCCAGATAACCCAGGGAAAAGCGATAAGCAGCTTTATCCGTGCCACCATTCACAGAAATTTCATGGTTGGTGATCAAGGCATTTCGCAAAATCTGATGATACCAATCTGTGCCTTTTCCAAACTGGTTGGGATCGTAAATGGGATTGTTGCCGTTGATTTGATAGAGTTCGTTGATAAGCGTCGCATATTCACGTGCATCTGCCATTTTCAGCGGATGGGTAACACTTTGCCAGCCGGCATAACCGTTGTAATGCACCTGCATTTTTCCACTGATACCTTTTTTAGTGGTAATCAACACCACTCCGTTGGCTGCTCGGATGCCATAAATTGATTCTGAAGAAGCATCTTTCAGGATACTGATGCTTTCAATATCGGCAGGATTCAGGAAGCTGATATCGCTATACCATACGCCGTCGACCACATAAAGCGGATTGGGATCGCCATATACGGTACCCAGGCCCCGGATGCGGATTTCAGGTGAAGCTCCGGGTTGTCCTGAATTGGTAATCTGTACGCCAGCCACCTTGCCTTGGAGGCTGCTGATGGCATTGACAGAAGATTGCTTGGCAATATCCTCCCCTTTAATTTGGGCCACGGCACCTGTCACGTCAATTTTCTTCTGGGTTCCGTAACCTACAACCACCACCTCATTGAGCTGAGACACAGATGGCCGCAAGACAATTTCCAGTGTAGAGCGGCCGTTGACGGGAATTTCCACGGTTTGATACCCTACATAAGAAATCACCAGCACGGCATCGTCGGGGACTTCAATCTGAAAAGCTCCCTCCTCATTGGTTACTGTGCCTGCCGTCGCACCTTTCACCTGAATGGTTACTCCGATCAAGGGCCTGCCCAGCGAATCGGTCACCCGGCCATGCACTTCAACGGGCTGAAGTTGCTCTGCATGTGGGGCGATAACCACCAGTTTATTGTTCAACACCTGATAACTCAAATGCAATCCGCTGAGCAGGGAATCCAGGATTTGCTCCACCGGCCTGTCAGTAGCCGAAATGCTGATGCGTGTATCCACGGGCACTTCCGCATTGTTGTATAAGAACCGATAGCCGGTTTTGTGTTGGATCATGTTCAAGACGCGTTCCAGCTTCACATCCTGCAGGTGCAAACTAAGCCTTGATTCCTGGGAGAAGGCTTTTGCGTAAGCCTGTATAAAACCAGCCAGCAGGAGAAGCGTAGTCCATTTCATACATAACAAAACTTTAAACTTGCTTCCTGAGAAAAAGCTATAAGCATATGGTTGATTTTTCATAATTTTCATGCGTTTTGGGTGTACATAAAATCCTTCCGGTTGTCTGTGCCGAAGGGTTATCATCCGTTCAGAAGGGAAATGCGCCAACATTTCCCTTCGTTTTTTAAACAGGTATTAGGAAGTGTTCACATCTGCCATAGGTCAATGGATTTAAGGTGAAACCATTTGTGCTTCGCTGCTGCCGATATACACATCCTGGTTTTGGATGCGATAGGCAAAAGGTTGATGCGGTGAAGCTAACTGCAGGGCCTGCAAAGCTTCTGAAAGCGATTCTGTGGTGAAAATGCCCGTGAAATGATAATGGCGGGGAGCATCGTCCAGAAAATGAATACGCACATTATACCAGCGCTCCATCTGCCGGGCAAGGGCTTCAAAAGACTCCTGCTGAAAGGCCAGTTGATTGTGAATCCACGATACTTCTGCGATCAAGGTATCGTGAGGCATGGGTTTTACGGGGATGATGGTGTACACGGTGGGCAAAGAGGCCGCTGCCGTATCCAGTTGAAGGGTTGCCCCGGATTCGTTGGAGACCACAATTTTTTCTTTGGGGTGTAAAATCACCCGGCGCTCGGGCTGGCCTGGAAAGGTTACCTCGATGGCGCCTTTTAGCAACACGGCTTCAGTGGTTTCATCGTCGGGGTAGGCGCGCACATCGAAAACAGTACCCAGCACCCGAATATTCATGGCCGGCGTGTGAATGATGAATGGATGCTGTTCCTGGTGAACCACATCAAAATAGGCTTCGCCCCGGAGATGTACTTCCCGATGAGCTTTCTGTAAAAAATCATGGGCATATACCAGTTCGCTTCCCGCATTGAGCCACACTTTCGATCCATCGGGCAACAACACCTGCAAACGAGCTCCTTTAGCTGCCATCACCGTATCGAGTTTGGGAAGGGCCAGCTGTGCAGCGTTTTCTGTGATTGCCGGACGGGCATGCTGTTCGGAAGAACCGGGCAACCGAATCCACCAGGCCAGTCCGATCAATAGCACTGTGATGGTCATTCCTCCCGCCAGCATAGCTATCTTCCGCCTGCGCTTCTTTTGCTCCGCTTCCTCCACTTCCCAGGGATAGATTTCGCGCTCCACATCGGCCTGAGAAAAATCTGATGGCTCCAGCTGCCCCATCTCGGCCATCCGCTGCACATGCCAGGCAAAGAAATCACCACCCTTTACCCTTTCATTCGTTTCTGGCGATGGATGCCAAGCCTGCATCAAGGTTTCCAAGACATAATGCGCTTCAGGATGCCCTTTCAGCCATTCATCCAGCTCCTTCAGCTCATCGAGCGTGGCTTCACCACTCACTTTCTTGGCCATAAGCTCCCATATCCGGTCCTGTGCTTCCATGCGTACAGATTGGGTGTAGGTTCTTTTCTTTATGGCACGAAAAAACCGGGATACCCTGAAAAAAGCGAAAAAATTTTTCAACGGGAGGAAACTACGGGCTGAATAGCCTCGGCAATCTTGCGAAATGCAATACCCATTTGAGTTTCAACGGTTTTGACGGAAATTTGCAGCAGCTCGGCAACTTCTTTGTAACGCAACCCATCGTCTTTGACGAGCCGGAAAATCAAGCGGCATCGCGCCGGCAGGCTCTCAATAGCATTTTCCATGTGCCTGCGTAATTCATTGTTCAACAGCATCTGCTCCGGATCATCGGTCGCAAACCGAATGCCGGGAATCAGCGCACCTTCAAAAGAAGCAATGTCTTCATGCGCCATACGCCCGCTGGCGCTCCGCAGGTAATTCAGGCTCCTGTGTTTGACCGCCTGATAAAGATATAACCTGATATGCCGGATACTTCCCTGGCGGGCCCGTTGCTGCCAAAGCCACATAAATACATCAGATACAATTTCCTCGGCAACCTCATATTGCTTAACAAACACCTGAGACCAGCGAATTAAAGGCCCTGCCAATGCATCAAATAGTTTCCGATAGGCCTGCTGGTCGTCCAGCGCCGCTATCTGATGCCACAGATAACGATAATATGCATCCACATCTTCGTGCATGGTAGTGGGTTACTCCAATGAGTAAGATAATGCGTTTCGGCCGCCTAAAAAAATTTTCCTAAAAACTACCGCCACGAAGAAATAAAAATTTGCAGAAATGAAAAAAAATTTCATTTTGTTAGGAATCCTAACTATATTTACTTCAAAATATTACCCACTATGGCAACGACAAATATTCCCGGTTACACTTACGGGCAGGTGCCGGCAGCACCTTTTAACCTCCAAGATCTTGAACGGCTCAAACAAACCGTTTTATTCAGCGAAAAAGATGCTGAATATTTGCGGATGGCCGGAGAGATCCTGCGCGATCAGGTTGATGAAATCCTGGAGCTCTGGTATGGTTTTGTGAGGCAGCATCCACATCTGCTGGCTTATTTTGGAAAAGATGGTACAATTGATCAATCTTATCTGCAGGCTGTTCGCAAACGATTTGGCCAGTGGATCCGCGATTTATGCGAGCGGGATTTTGATCAGCAATGGTTGAATTACCAATATGAAATCGGGTTAAGGCATCATGTTTCCAAAAAAAATCAGACAGATCATGCACAGGCGGCACCTTTTATCCATTATCGGTACATGGTTGCCTTCATTTATCCCATCACGGCAACCATAAAATCCTTTCTGGCCAAAAAAGCACATCCCGCAGAAATTGTTGACCAGATGCATCAGGCATGGTTTAAAGCCGTAGTACTTACCGTGGTGTTATGGACCTATCCCTACATCAGGCCGGGTGAATTTTGAAAAATTGCTCAGGAGAAGGCTTCTGGCTAATACTACACAGCCATGTTGTATCAGGCAGAAAATGTAATTTTAGCAAAAACACACGATGCCTTCTCCGTTTGATGTTGCCTGGCAGAATGAATCGCTTGAAGGAAAGATAGTGGTGGCACTGGAGCGGATTGCGGAGGCCTTTCGGGTCCTGGCATGGGAAGTGAGCAAAAAAAGCGGATTGAGTCCGATTCAATTGCAAATTCTCGTATTCTGTTTGTTTCATGAACAGCAGATGGCAACTGTTTCCACTTTGGCCGAAGAGTTTCACCTCACCAAAGCCACCATCAGCGAATCTGTCCGCATCCTGGAAAATCGGCAACTGATTGTCCGCAAAAAATCCAAGCAAGACCAGCGCAGCCATCACCTGGTGCTTACTGCCAAAGGGAAAAAGTTAGCTCAGCAAGCCTCACAGTTTGCAGACGCTTTGGTAAAGGCAGCTATGCAATTGCAAAAATCTGTAAAAACATCTATGCTGGATGGTTTGCTGCACATGATTTATGATTTGCAGCAACAAGGAATGATTCATCCCCAGCGCATGTGCTGGAATTGCCGATTTTACACGCAACACAAACAACAACCGTATTGTGCCCTGCTGCAAAAGGCTTTGCAAATAGCCGATTTGCGCATCGATTGTCCGGAGTTTCAGGCTATTTCTTCTTAAGATTCATCGAAGAGGGTCCTGTGGTGGAATCTGGTATTGTTTGGCCAGTGCATCATAAATATGCAAAAGCGAATCATTGGCAATGCCCTGTTGATTGAATATGGCCTCCCAGGTATTCAACGGTTCCCAAATAAAGGTGCCCCAGCCTTTGTGGTTGGGCAATTGGAAAACAATATCATTCACTTCTTTTTTGTGATACGTGTATTCCACCACGATAATGGGCTGGGCATAGCGCATAGCCAAATCGGTTAGGTTATTTCGCAAATCCGTTAATGTGCCATGCCATTGGGGATAATAGGATTGTCCGATGAGGTCAAAAGGCACCTGGCGTTGCAACATGGCATCCAGAAATGCCCGGGACTCGGTATTTTGGCCTCCATCGGCAATATGCAACATCACCAGAATATGCGGATCCACGGCTTTCACGGCAGCAATAGCTGTCTTTAATAAATCGGCAAGTGTATCCGGATGGTTAAAGCTGCCCACAGGCCATAGCATACCATGATTAATTTCATTGCCGGTTTGCACGACATCGGGTAAGGTGCCTTGCTGTTGTAAGGCCAGCAATACGTTTCGGGTGTAAGCATACAGGGAATCTTTAAGCAAAGGCAAATTCAGGTTTTCCCAGGCTTTGGGGATGTATTGTTTACCGGGGTCGGCCCAGGTATCGCTGTAGTGAAAATCCAGCAAGAAGCCCATGCCAGCGGCTTTGATGCGGCGTGCCATAGCCAATGTATGCGTCAGATCACAATAGCCCTTCCCCGGTGCATAACCACTATCGGCTTCGGGGTGTACGAAGATGCGCAAGCGAATAAAATTAAAACCATGTTCATGTAAGATGTTGATGGCATCTTCGGTTTTTCCATCCACCTGAAAATGCATGCCCTTATCTTCCAGCTGGGGCAAAAATGAAATATCGGCACCGAGTATACGAGGCAATGGTTGCGCCATTACAGATGGATGTGAGCTGCATCCCAGGCTCAAAATGGCCACACTTATCAAAGGCAATAAGGAAAAGGAGCGCATATCTTTTCTTTTAGGGATAAAATGGATCAACACAAATATCCTATCCTGCACTTAGGATTCCATCATGTGTATAGACGATGTTTGTGCTTGCTTAACGGATGAATCAGATAGAAATCCTTGTTCCCATCGGCTGATGACACCGGTAGCCACAGCATTCCCAAGCACATTGGTAGCGGTTCGGCCCATATCGAAGAGTTGATCAATACCCAGCAACAGCACCACGCCTTCTGCCGGCAGGTGAAACATGGTTAATGAAGCAGCTACCACCACAAGGGCTGCCCGGGGCACACCTGCAATGCCTTTGCTCATCACCATCAATACCAATAAGATGATGATTTGTTTTTCAACAGGCATATTCATGCCATAGGATTGGGCAATAAATAAAGTGGCAAATGTCATATACATCATTGAACCATCCAGGTTAAACGAATAACCCACGGGTAATACAAAGCTCACAATTTTGTTCGGGCATCCCACTCGCTGCAATCTATCCATCAACAGCGGGAAAGCTGCCTCACTGCTGGCCGTGCTAAAAGCCAGCATCACGGGCTCAGCAATGGCTTTTATCAGGGGAAGAATCTTTTTTCTCATCACGAGTGCACCTGCCAATAAAATCATCATCCACAATAGGGCAATGCCTAAATAAAATTCCAGGATTAACTTGCCAAAAACCCAAATAATATCAGTACCGTTCTCCGCAACCGTAGCAGCCAGCGAAGTGAATACCGCGAAGGGTGCAAGCGCAATCACATAGCCCGTCATCTTCAACATGATGTCGGCCACCGCTTCAAAAAAATGCACCACGGCTTTTGCCCGTTCGCCAATAGCCGCTGCTGCTATCCCAAAAAACAAGGCAAACACCACGATCTGCAAAATTTCATTATGGGTAATGGCATCGCCAATACTGGTTGGGAAAACATGGGTAATGAAATTGCGAAAGTCTAAACCGGTTGTAGAAATGGCTTCAGACGATGTTTTCTCGGGCATGGGCAAATGCAGATGCAAACCCGGTTTGAAGAAATTAACCAAAAGCAACCCTAAACACAATGATAACAAGGATGCAGCTACAAACCAGGCCAATGCCTTCACGCCAATACGCCCCACCGCCCGGATATCGCCCACCCGGGCAACGCCTACAATCAATGTGCTCAGCACCAACGGTGCAATTAACATTTTGATGAGACGCAAAAAGATTTCTGTAACAATGGAAATGTCGTGGGAAAATTTTTTTACGCTGGCTTCATCTGGATACCACTCGCGATACACATATCCGGTGCAGGCACCGGCAAACAGCGCCACCAAAATCCAGAAGGCTAATTTGTTTTTTCTCAACAAATGATGCCAATTTTATCCACAATAGTAGGGAAAAGCACGGGGTTTTCAAACGCATTTTTGAATCTGGACTGACAAAATCTTCTCCATAAAATGATTAGCTTTGGCGCATGTCAACCGCATCAAAACCTGACGTGTGGCTACGCGGCCCGATTGATGGCATTGCTCCCCTGTTACAACCTGTAGCACATGCGCTTTTGCAAACACAGGAAGACGTACATCAGATCATGGAAGGATTTGCCGATGAATGGCTTTGGGAGAAGCCTGCTGGCAGAGCTTCTGCTGGTTTTCATCTGCAACACATCAGCGGTGTGGTCGATCGGCTGTTCACCTACGCCCGTGGAGAATCACTTACTGATATCCAATTACAAGAGCTCAAACAAGAGGGACAGCCTTATCCCGGCCACGACCGGGTGGCAGCCTTGTTAGCTGCCTTGGATCATCAGATTGAAACCGCCCTTCATCAGCTGCGCCATACTTCAGAAAACCAGTTAACCGAAATGCGATCGGTGGGGCGTAGAAAATTAGCTTCTACTGTGGCCGGACTGCTATTCCACGCAGCAGAACACAGCCAACGCCACACCGGCCAATTGCTGGTAACCGTGAGTGTGGTCAAGGAAAAACACATCCCCGCAGCATAATCGTGCCGTGCTCATTGCCGCATGTTTGCACAAATGGATTTCCCGGAAATGGTATATCTTTATGCAATCGAATGCTGAGGAATATGAAAAAAATATCCCTGCTCGTTTGCCTTGCCTTCATCCTGCCTATGGTAATGGTACATGCACAATCTCAGGCTGTTGTTGAGCACTGGTTCCAGCAGGGCAACTGGCGAAAAAACCTGCACCTGAAACCCAGCTCCAGCATTGATGTACGCTATTTTTATCAACAATATCATCGCAACCCGGTGTTATGGGAAAAAGTGCTGGCTTTTTTAAACCGACCGGATCTTTCCACACTCGATACAGGCACCTATCATCTTACGCAAGGTGATAGTGCATACGCTACCATCAGTACCTATATGCCCAAACCATTGGATCAGACCCGATTTGAAGCCCACCGGAAATATATTGACGTGCAATATGTGATCCAGGGAAAAGAGCAAATCGGGATTGCCGCCGTATCGAAAGCCACGCTCACTGAACCTTACCGGGCCGATAAAGATATTGCCCATTATGATGCAACAGGCACCTATGTAACGGCTACGCCTGAACAGTTTTTCATTTTCTTTCCTACCAACGCACATCGGCCGGGAATAGCTGCTGATGCGCATCCCCAGATGGTGAAAAAACTGGTCATTAAAGTGAGGGTTCAATAACCACATCTATCCCGTTATAGCCATGCAGTGCCAGCTGCCTGCATTTTGCAGGATATCCTATTTTTGTTGAAAGTACATACTTTGCGAAGAAACGATACATATCGGGTGGGACTAATCGGTTATGGCAGCTGGGCAACAGCTATAGCAAAAGTGCTCACAGAAAATGATTTCCGGATTTACTGGTGGTTTCGCAAAGAAGAAGATATGGCTTTTATCCAAAAACATCATCATCACCCGAGATATTTACCAGCGATTCATTTTCAAATATCCAAGTTAAAACTCACCACACGCCTGCAGGAAGTGGTGGAAAAAAATGACTGGATTATCATTGCTGTCCCATCGGCTTTCGTGGAGACGATTTTAAGGGATATCCCCGTGCAGAGCTGGAAGGGGAAGGCTGTGGTATCGGGCATCAAAGGCATATTGCCGGGAAGCAATCAGTTGCTGAACGATTATTTGGCAACAAAAGCCCAATTTCCGGTGGAACAATATTTTGCCATCACCGGGCCCTGCCATGCCGAAGAAGTAGCCAGCGAAAAATTATCTTATATTACCATCAGTGGTCGGGATGTGGAAAGAGCCCAACGCATTGCTATGCGCTTTCACACGGCCTATTTAAAAACCATGGTTAATGATGATTTATGGGGCGCCCAGTATGCAGCTACCTTGAAAAATATTTATGCTATCGGAGCAGGCATAGCGCATGGGTTAGGATATGGAGATAATTTTCTTTCGGTGTATGTGGCCAATTGTGCCCATGAAATGGATGCCTTTAACAGGGCCTTATGCGAACAACAACAACATCCCTACCGCTCGCGAAATGCGTTTGCCAGTGCTTACCTGGGCGATTTATTGGTAACCTGTTATTCTCAATATAGCCGCAACCGCACTTTGGGCACCATGATTGGCAAAGGCTATTCGGTGAAATCAGCCCAGCTGGAATTAGGTATGGTTGCCGAAGGATATTATGCCAGCAAATGCATCCATGAACTCAACCAGCAATATCGTTTCCCCATTCCCATTGCAGAACAGATCTATCAGATCCTCTGGGAACATCAGCTTCCGGAAACAGCCATTCGTTTAATGGCTCAATCTTTTGTATGAAGATCTGCATCTTCTGCAAACAAAGCAGCGGCAATGCGATCGGCAAATAATCGTCCTGTTTTGCTGAGTGTATAATGCGATGATTGATGAATCACATGGCATGTGTGAATCCAGGGCTGTATCTGTTGTTGAAAATAATTCACATATGCTTTCCCAAAATATAGAGCCAGCGCTTCTTCATCTACGCCTTCCATCGTACGCAAGTGCAGCATCACATATTCGTTGTACTGCATAGTTGGGGTAAGATATTCTTCTTCAAATGGAATTTGGTCTTGGCGTATGGATTGCAAATATTTTAGGTTATGGGCTATATTCCATCGGCGGATGGGGGGCTGATAACTGTGGGCTGAAGGGCCTATGCCCAAATAAGGTATTCCTTGCCAATATAGGCTATTGTGCCGGGAACGGTGTCCGGGCCTGGCAAAATTGGAAATTTCATAAGCTTCATAACCTGCAGCTTCCATCCGATCCAGAAGCATCAGGTATTGCCGGGCGGCCTGTTCATCCTCTACGGATGGAAATTGATGTTTTCGGATCAAATGATCAAGCGCTGTTTGCGGTTCTACGGTTAAGGCGTAGCACGACAGATGCGGAACGTGCAGGGAAATAAAGGTTTCAATTTCTTTTTCCCAACAGGCATCGGTTAAGCCCGGAATGCCATAAATGAGATCAACAGAAATACGCTCAAAACCTTGATCCAGGGCCAATAGCACGCTTTCTTTTGCCTGCCTGGCATCGTGGCTGCGGTGAAGTGCCCGCAACAATTGATCGGATAAAGCCTGTACGCCTATGCTTAACCGGTTGATGCCCGCCTGTTTCCATGTCGCTAATTTATGATGATCCATATCATCCGGATTGGCTTCTAAAGTAATCTCGGCATCTGCACTGACTTCATAGAAACGATAAATGGTTTCGAGCAGTTGTTGCAATTGTGATGCAGATAACAATGAAGGCGTACCACCTCCGAAATATATGGTTTCAAACCGATGATTGTGCCAGGCAGAAGCCTGCAATTGTATTTCACGGCACAGGGCCTGCACCATCTCATCCATCAGCCGAAGCGAGGTACTGAAGTGAAAGTTGCAATAGTAACAGGCCTGCCGGCAAAAAGGAATGTGCAGATAACATCCGGCCATCGCTTATCCATCAGCCATACGAAGATAGCAAGAAGCGGAAAAACTGTTTTGCAGGCAAACGCCTGCAGCAACTATCCTTACCGCAAACCGAATCTGTGCCATTCTTTCAGCATACCCATCCGGAAAAGCAGAAAAGGGATTAATCATGGATGAGGCTGATGAGAAAGATAAGACCAGATGGCCGGGTCTTCTGCACCCAATACCCAGGCAGATATACCACGGAGATGATATTTGGCAGCCAGCTGCCATCGGGCAGCAAAAGCCCGCGCATCTTCAATAAACAGCCAGTCAAACACGCCTCCATTTTCCCAGTAGGCCATGGTTTCTTTTTGATCGTTGAGCCATTGGGGATGCAATTGAAAACGATGGATGAGATCCTGTGCAGTGGCATAATTGATTTCATCGCGTGTACTGCGGGCTCCGTGCAGCGGATCGCCTACCGGATACCAGTAATCCGAATATAAGGGTACACCCAGGGAAAACTTCTCCGCAGGAATACCTAAGCTCAGCACATATTGGATAATGCGTTCCATCCAGGGATAACCGGCTACTGGCCCGGGCGGCGTCAAAGCCGTATGCTGATCATAGGTCATGATGGAAACGAAATCACTTACTGCTGCAATGGCCGGCAGATCAAAAGCACCTGACCAGTTTTCATACATATATCGTTCATACGAAGGGTGGGCATTCATAGGGATTGACTGCTCTGCCTTCACCACAGCGCAGGAAATCCATAGCCCATGCGCATGCAGGCTATCTGCAGCCTGTTTGTAAAAAGAAGTGTAGGCCTCCCGATCGGTTACAGATACATTTTCCAAATCAAACTGCCAGCCGGCATAATGAAATTGTGCAGCGTATTGCAACATCATACGAATAGCTTCCTGTCGCGATGCCGGCCGATTCAGCAATTCATGGATCGCACGCTGATCGAAAGAAGCAAACAAAGGCATTACCCGGATATGTTTTTGCTGGGCAACGGCTAAAATGCGCAAATCCATCTCGCCATATATCACTCCCAGGCTGTCAATCTGATAAACATCCGGACAAACAATAGATATCTCATCGGCGTGCTGAAAAAAAGATTGTTTGCTTTCCATAGCATTCACCAAGTAAAACAACCGTTCGCCCTGGAAAGATTGACCAAACAAGCTGCTAGCCGATACGCCCAAGAGGCTTAAGCAAAGAATGAAAAACAATTTCATATTCCGGAAAATGCGTCAAAGGCTAAGGTAGTATCCTTTTTCCAGAATAACAGGTTTCAAGGAAATTGATTCCGGGAATTATGGACGAAGATATTCCGCTCGCAGGGCATTTACGAGATATACCAGGGGAGCGTTCCAGTTAATCGCAATTTCATTACAGGCATAAGCACAAGTTTCATCCACATAAGCGGCGTCGGCTGCATGGGTGGGATAACCGGCACAATGATCCTGCATGGCCGGGTTAGGCCCGCCCACCAGCAATCCCGGCACAGGTGCTTCTATGCCATCCGATGCTGAGGGCCTGTGATGGGGATGCATGGGGGAAAGGGTACCGAAGCCGGTAATAAAACAATAGCCTGTGGCATTGCGACCCAGCAAGTAATCCAAATTGCTTTGCGCAGCCTGCAGGTATTTAGGGTTATGAGTCAGGCGCCAGGCATAGATCATGACCAGGCCCTGATTGGCAGCTACTGCATTGCTGCCCCAGACAAAGTCACTCTGCCGGCCGCCCATAACCGTGGCAAAAGCCCTAAACGGATGTTGCAACAGCGAATCGGCAAGTTGCAAGAATTGCTTTTGCAGGCGGCTGAGAAAAACCGCATCTTCTCCGGCGCGTTGAGAGCGAAATCTGAACAGACTGAAATAGGCCAGGGTGCGCACATCCGACCAGGTGGGCACGCTGGGTGGCAGAAATGCCAATGCCTGCATTTTTTGCCAATAGCCTGCTTCGCCGGTACTAAGCCAGAGTTCGGTGGCGGCCCAACACCATTCATCCTGCAAATGATTATCCCCATAAGCTCCCGTGGTGATTGGCGGATGAAATGCTTGATTAAGTTTTTGCTGATCATACACGATATGTGGATGCTGCAAAGCCCATTGCCATGCCCGCTGTGCTGCCAGCAGGCAGCTATCCGACAAGCCGGGTAGCCGATGAGCGAATGCCCTAAAAACACGTGCGGCCTGGGCCATCACCGCCGCAAAGTCTAGTGCGGCAGCCGTGCTTTTTTGCACCACAAAGCGCGGGGAATGGTCGGCAGCCGGCATTTCAAAACCATCAAACGATGCGGAACTAAGCTTGTGATACACCCCTCCATCGTATGGATCCTGCATGGCCAGCATCCAGCGCAGATTCCACAGCACTTCATTTAATATATCGGGGATGCCATTGCCTGTCTCCGGAATATGGGTCTGCAAGCTATCCCAATAAGCAGGAGCATCTTCGTAGGCATCCAACAGCGTGGCCATGGTGATACCGCTGTTCACCACATACTTGTTGTAATCACCTGCATCATACCATCCACCCGGCGCTGAAATGATGCTGCCGGTAGGCCGATGGGCAGAGGCGGCTGAAGGATGTATATACACCAGCGTGTCGGGATGACCGGCAGCGCGAGCCCATTTGCCTGCATAGGCAGGCTGTAACGTTTCCGAACATCGTAAAAAATAATAAGCTTTTAATACCGAAGGGGCCAAGCTGGCATAAGGATCTTCTGAGAGGATAATGGGTACTGAACAGGTGCCATTGGGCAGGCAAAGCCGATATATGCCTTTCTTGCGATAGGCTGTGAAATCGATGATTTCGCATCTGTTGCCGGTGTAGCCGTCAAACATGCTCTTGAGCGAGACGCCCTTCCATACAGTATCCTGCCGATGCACTTCAATCAAATAAACCTGAAGAGATGGAGTGCTTGCAGGGGCACCGTTTATCACCACGGCTATTTTTGGCCCATTCACGGCATAGCCCACCTGATTGATGCAGATCCGGGGTTGAGAAGAGTCGGGCAGAGAGGCAGCGTGGCTCATTTTCCCTAATAAACAAATTCCCCATATCAGGCAGCACCAGAGCGGATGAAGGATAAAATGTTTTTTCATTTTCGGGGTATTTATCGCTATCGGGCAGGTATTTGAAGAAAGGTCACGGATTTGGGAGGAAGCCCCACACGGATGCCACCTGAAGCCGTGGCGCTGTAAGGTAAGATTTGGTTGTAAGCCGTAGCAGGCCCGCCGGAAACGCCTGCAGGACCTTGTCCATTGATGTACACTTTTCGGGAAAATTCCCCATTATCATTACCACCGGTAAAGGTAAACCAATAATACCGGCTGGCCGGTGCAAAATGATTAAGCCTGACTGCCACGGTTTGGGAAGTATTGCCGGTATTAATCAACACCAGCCCTGCTGCCGGGCCTTGCGCGAAAGAGGAGGCATAACACTTAATATCCTGGCTTCCTTGGACGGTGGAAGCCACCATACGATCGCCAAAATAGCGTTGGAAATACAACATGTAATAAAAGGCCGGGCGGGGATTCCATTTGGGTGCCCCGGGTTCATCGCCCATGTTGAACAATCCCATGTCGTTTCCGTTATCCCAGCCATTGGCCAGATCCCAGCGGCTGGCTTCGCCAAACTGGTTCTTGATGAGCTCTCCCAGCACAATGGCTGCCTGCAGCCCGGCTATGTTAGATACCATTTGCATGGAACCTGTGGCAAAGATGTTCCATTCGGTTAAGGCTATGGGTTTGGGCAGTATGCCGTACTGGGCAAATTGCTGATTTAGGTAACCCATGATGCGAGCAGGCACAGATAGGCCGCTGTCGATGATTTCAGCTGCCGTGGAATTTTTTTGATAAGGGGTAAAATAATCGTGCACGATGAAGAAGTCTACCGCATTTCCGGCTTCAGTCAACACCCCGGCATTCCAGTTTTTATCTGTACTCGTTTGCCAGGAGGCGGGCGGAGCATCGAGCAACTGGGCACCAATGTAAATAGTGGCGCCTATTTCTCTGGCTGCGGCACGCATGGAATCGGCAAAGACTTTCACATGCTGGGCATAAAGCTGACCCGTGATGATAGCCGGTTGTCCGTCCTGATTCAGAGAAGGATCTATTTGATAACCCGCTTCCCAGACACCATTGCTTTCGTTGCCGATTTCCCAGAAATGCGTTCGCCCATGATCATAGCGAACCCAGTCAGCAGCCAGGTGGGCTGCGGTTTGTACGGGATGAGGTCCGGTACCATACCGGGCATAAGCATAATTTACGGTGATCATGCCTTGGTTGTGGGTTTGCTGAAGCATTTGATAATAGTGATCAATAGACAGTGTCCAGTTCTGGGTATTCATGCCATACCAGTAACCTGCAGCCACTTTATGGCCATTGCTGTCATACAGGCTATCGGGGGCATCGGGAGGAGGTGCAGCCGATTGATTCCAGAAATACACATCGCTGATGCTGCCTCCCGGAGCCCGGATGATATGCGGGGAAAGATCAGTGATGTATTGCAGCAGGGTGGGCTCTGTAACCATTTGTCCCATCCAGGTATTTGCATTATTGCCAAACACATCCGGTGAAACTTTGGTGATCACCTGATTCATGTCTACCTGAATGGTAGCAGTGGCGGGGCCGGAAGGGGCTGCGGTATCGCGGTATTGCGCGGGTGCCAGGTATGTTTTAGGTTTCCAGCCATCGAGGAAAAAGCCAATCGTAGCTGCCACAGGCGGATCTACAGGATGATACACGGTATCAAGCATGCTGCCTGTGGTATCGGCACCGCCGGGATTATTTCCCGGAGTTGGTGAGGATGATTTTTTGCATGCGGCATATAGCCCGCTTAAAAACAGGCTGATGAGGATAAGTCGGAAAACATTTGCTTGGATCATGGGGATGGATTATGAGTAGTTCATGCATTTCGGCTTTCGAAGCATGAAGGGTTGACCGTTAGTAAATTCATGTTATTCGCCTGTGTTACTTTGGTGGTTTTTGCAAAGCATAGCACTTCCACTGCCGGATAGCCTTCACACAAATGATTTTTCCATATTGCTTTACCCTTTTCTCATCAAGACAAGATCCGGGAGATGCTCAAACGAATGGGTAATAGCGATTATTGGGTTTATGGGAAATGGATTTGCTTTTGGGAATGCCGATTTACCTGTTTGCTGCTTACCCCCGGCAGGGCCGGAGGCAAGCAAAGCAAACGAGGCAGATGCACAGACAAAAGATTTATTTGATCTTCACGATGCGCACGTTATCAAAGGCCGCATCAAAACCTGAAAGGGGTGTACTGCTGTCGTTGTACAACATCAGCTGGACGGTTGCGCCCGGGTTACCCCCTGTTAAGCCACTCACGGTAGCTGCGCTGTTGCCGCTGCCATCCTTAAAATTGCTGAGGGGTATGCTTACTGTGATCCAACCCGAGGTTTGAAAGGTTTTGCTATCGGTTTGTTGCCAGGGGGCCCACACGGCCCAGCGGCTGAAATCGCCATTGATCACCATATGAATGGAACCGTTGCTCCAGGGGTTTTTCACAAACACCTGAAACTTCAGGGCATAATTGGCTGGCGGATCACCAATGTTAACGTTTGTCCAGTCTGATGCGGCGATCATCACGGCCCGGTTATCGGTCCACCACGATCCATCGCCGGCCGGAATAGGACTGGAAGGTTTTACCTCAATATAATTTCCCCAATTGCCCGGGAAAGCCGTGGCATCATTGCTGATGATGCCTCCCCACCATTGCCAGCCAAAATGGGGATCTCCATATTCAAAGTTGGCAATCATGCCCGTGGTATTGTAAAAAGCATATTTGCCCACACCCCCTAAGGTGACCACACTCAACGAATCTGTGGTGGAAACGCTGGCAGGATCCAGGTTGTCGGGCACCACCACTTGCAGCCAGCTTCCATCTTGTGGACCGGTGAAGCCGCTGGTTACCCTATTGCCTCCCGGAAAATCCACCTCCTGCACGGTATACAAATAAGAGCCCGTGAGCAGAATGGTATCACCCGGTTGCGGAAATTCATTGCTTACGGATGTGATCACAGGTGGCGGAGGAACAATGGGAATGGTGTAGCTGGCTACTCCGTGGTTGGTAACCACCTTAACCTGATTCATATCCTGCTGGGCCACACTATCAAAGATGATATCGGGTACTGTCACAATCAGGTTTTCGTTGGTGGTAAAATTGATATTGAAACTGGCCGGCACGCCATCGAAGAAAATCTGTTCAACGGTTTCCAGGTTTTTACCCTGAATCACGACCAGTTGTCCGGGTTTCACCACGGTTAAGGTACTATCCACATTTGAGCGATTCAGGGAGCGCAGTCCCGTGATAACCGGAGCGGCAGTTTCATTTTTCTTGCAGGCACCCAAGGCCATCAGGCCCAGCAAGAGCAGAAGCATGCCTGTGCGGGTATGATGAAATATTTGGCGTAACATGGTTGTGTGTTTTTGATGAAAATGCATGGCTAAAATGGGATTAGTAATTGGGCAGTTTACTGAAATCAAAGGGTACCGGCGGATCATTCAAACTCGGTGCGTTAATCAGTTCCTGCTCAGGATAGGGCAAATACACCGTGGCTTCCGTGAAAGGATAGTACTGCGGCGAATAGGTAACATTGTATTGCCGAGGGTTGCTGGTACCGGGAATGTATTGAATCGTATAACTGCCCTTGTCTTGATGTGCTACATAGTCCATGGCTTTTTGGGGTGCGAAATAATACCAGCGCAGGATATCATACCAGGCTTCGCCCTCCATGATGGTTTCTGCCCGTTTTTCCTGAAAGATATCGTCAAACGTAATCACCGATTTGGGGGCAAGCCCTGCACGTTCACGCACGGCATTAAAGTATTTCAATGCTTCTGGGTCGGATGTAGAAGCATTATTGCCTAAGATAGCTTCGGCATAAATGAGGTACACTTCGGCCAGCCGCAACATATATGTGTTAATATAAGCTGCCATGAATGCGCCGTTTCCGCCATTATCCTTTGGTGAACCCACAACATATTTCTTGATATTGGAAATGCTGGTCACGGTGTAATGAAGGCCCCCATTATCGGTTTCCAGATCGGGATAATAATCGCCATCAAACATGCAGGTAGCTTTTCTGCGCAGGGAATCTTCCGGATGGGCCATATAATATCGTACCACATCGGCCGATACGCCCTGTGCAGCTCCCCAGCCATCGCCGGTTTCGGTGAGTTTAGGTTCAAAAGCCACATAAGCCTGAAAGGAATTGTTCACACCCCAGGGCTGGCTGAAAGGCATCCATTGCAGGGAAAACAGGCTTTCTGGGTTGTTGTGCGCACTATTGTTATTGGCGCTGACGAATAATCCATAATAGCTGGGATACAGGCTCATGCCGCTATTATGAATCACATCGCCGGCCAAGATTTTGGCGCTGTCCAGATAGGTTTGATTACGGTTACCTTCTGTGCGGCCATATCCGGCCAGGGTGAGGTACATTTTGGCCAGCATGCCTTCGGCCGACCACTTGTTGATCCGTCCCTGGCCTGCAGCCTGGTAGGGCAAATATTTCACGGCGTACTGAAAATCGCGGATGATGAACTGCCATACACTTTCAATGGTGTTTCGGTGTACGCTATCGTTGAGCTGGGCAAGGTTATCATAGATGATGGGCACGGCGCCCCAGTTGCTAACCAAATAATAGTAGGCCAATCCGCGCATGAAATGGCATTCGCCCAAGGCCTCGTTGCGTGCAGCCTCTGATACCTTCCCCTTGCTGTTATACACGTTTTGCATGATCAGATTGCTCTGGGAGATAATCTTGTAAAAAGATTTATATCCGGGCAGCAGCGTGCTCTGATCGGTGGCCGAAACTGCAAATTGGATGTATGGGGTACGGTCGTTGGATTGCAAATTACCCCCTCGCGCTTCTCCAAAGGCCAGAAAGGCCTTATCGTTGTAGTCGAACCACACGATGTTGTACAAAGCTGTGGTAGCCGCCAGCACTTCTTCATCGTTGTTGTAAAAATTGCCCGTGGTTAACTGGTCTATAGGAGGCCTGTCTAAAAAACTTTTTTTACAGCCACTTCCTATAGCCACCATCAAGGCCATGATCAGCATGAGATAAAATAACTTTTTCATGATGCGAAACATTTTCAGGTGAAACCATTAAAAATCGGCCGTCAGGCTCACGGAATACATGCGCACCGAAGGATAGCGTCCGGTATCAACTCCCACCATCAGTGTACCTCCATAATTGACCATGCCCACTTCCGGATCGTAGCCTTTATATCCGGTGATGGTGAGCAGATTCTGCACGCTTACCGATGCCTGCAAGCCCGTCATGGAAAGATGGGAAATCCATTTTCTGGGAAAATGATAAGAAAGGGTCACGTTTTTAATGCGCAGATAGGACCCATTTTCCACAAACCATTGGCTCATCCGGTTATTGCCGTTCGGATCGCCCGGAGCCACCCTTGGGATATCGTGTCCGGGATTCAGCAGATAAACCGAAGTACTATCGCTGGCGCTGTAGCTGCTTGGCCGCGCAAAATTGGCGACCTCGGCCAGATAATTCCCATACACGCCGCTGTTGCCGGGGATGCTAAGCAAATAACGCGGGTAGTCCAGAATATCGTTTCCTACCGACCCTTGCATGAAAATGTTGAGGTCAAAGTTTTTGTAAGAGAAGCTGTTATTAAATCCAAAGGTGAATTTGGGCCAAGGGTTACCGATGATAATCCGATCGTTCTGATCGATGAATCCATCACCGTTGATATCCTTGAATTTGATATCTCCGGGCCAGCTTCCTGTAGCCGGATTGATGGTGAGTTTGCGGTTTGAGGTTTGAATGGCGTGGGTGGAGATATCTTTATAATCCTGGAATAATCCTTCGGCTATGTATCCGGTGATCATGCTGGCCGGCTGCCCCACCTTAGAAATGAATTCCACCTGGGTAGCGGCCCATACGGGGTTGATGGTGTTCATCAGAGAAGTGATTTTGTTCCGGTCAAGGGAAAAGGTGAGGCCTGTGCGCCAGCTAAATTCGCGGTGGTCAATATTTACCGAATTCACTGTTAGGTCAATACCTTTATTTTCCATGCTGCCGGCATTCACCGTGGGCCATTGGATATAGCCCGGGGAATAGCTGATATCCCCACCGAGCGTAAAGGGATAGGTGTTAACCGTGATCAGGTTTGTACTTTTCTTGATATAGGCATCTGCTACCACTTCAAGGCGGCTGTTGAACATGTACAGGTCAAAGCCCGCATTCAACGTTTTATCGGTTTCCCATTTCAGGTTAGGATTGGGAAATTTCACCAGCAGGAATCCATTTCCCCAGGGGGTAGGTACTGCCTGGAGGGCAGCGTACACGCCTCCGCCGCCGGCATTTCCCGATTCGCCCCATTCCAGTCGTAGTTTCAGGTCGTTAACTGCCCGCAGGGATCGCATGAAAGGTTCTTTGGAAATGCGCCAGGCCACGGAGAAGGAGGGGAAATAACCCCAGCGGTAGTTGGGGCCGAAGTTAGAATTCCCATCGGCCCGATAGGTTGCCTGCAGGATATATTTGTCATTATAGGTATAGTTAATTCTCCCGAAATAGGACTCCTGGGCACCGGAAGCCTTGGAGCTATTGTTGCTGATGTTCGACAGCGTGCTGGCATCACCGGCAGAGAGTTCCTGCACATCGTTGGTGAGGAAATTTTTGCGGCTGCCAGAGAGGGATTCATACGTCCAGCTTTGGGCTTCGTGAGCCGCCATCAGCGTAATGTCGTGCTTGCCCAAATTCAGGTGGTATTGCAGGCGATTGTTCACTCCCCACCAATAGTTGTTGGTGGCCATACGTGTGGAGGTAGCATTATCCTGGGTGACAATAAACCCGCCTGCCTGATATCCGGGGTGGAAAGAGTAATAATTGTAGTATTCAATGCTGGTGTTAAACTCATTATGGAAGGTAAGGCCTTTGGCCAAGTTCAGGTCAGCATACACCCCGCCGATGATAGCTGCTCGTTTGTTGTAATCATTGTAAATGCTGGCCAGCATCACGGGGTTGGTAAACTGAAACTGGGTACTGGTTGGGCCTCCCCAGCTGCCATCAGGATTTTTCACCGGCACACTGGGGTTCTGCTGCAAGGCCAGCTGAATGATGCCGCCATTGGTGGTATTCACCCGTTCCTTAGTATAGGCTACATTCATATGGGTACCCACCTTAAGCCATTTGGTGGTTTGGTTGTCAAGGTTCAGGCGAAGGGTATAACGGGTAAAGCCAGAACCGGGGGCAATACCTTGCTGGTTAAAGTATTCACCGGACAAATAATGGGTGGTGCGCTCGTTGCCACCGCTGATAGAAAATTGATGTTTTTGCAACAGGGTGCGCCGGTAGAGGGCGTCTTGCCAATCGGTGCCCGGGCCCAGGATGGAAGGATCATAGAATTCCGGCTGGGTGGGCAATCCTCCCGCACTGTCCATAGCGTTACGGAAAGAAGCATATTGGGGCAAACTCATCACCGGAATATGCTTCGGCTTATCCTGCACGGTGAACAGGGTGCTCACGGAAATCTTCGACTGGCCGGCTCTTCCCGATTTGGTGGTGATGATTACCACGCCATTACCCCCGGCAGCTCCATAGATAGCCGTGGCCGAAGGGCCTTCCAAAATATTGATGGAAGCAATGTCGTCGGGATTGATCGTAGAAAGCAGGTTCGAAAAGCCGGTAGGATGGTTGTAGGGATCATCGGCCGGGTTGCCTGGCCTGATCTGCACGCCATCAATCACGTAAAGGGGTTGTGCATTTTGCGTGAGGGTAGCCAATCCGCGGATAATCACTGAGGGAGCGGCTCCGGGTTGCCCACTCGGTGACGACACGTACACTCCCGCAGCCCTGCCCTGCAAAGCCTGGTCGAACGTGGTATTGATGGTCCGCTGGATTTCATCACTGCTCACGGTAACCTGCGAGCTGCTCAGGTCACTTTTTTTCATCTGGCCATAACCCACTACCACTACCTGGTCTAACTGACTATAGCTTTTCGTGAGCCGGATGGCTAAATTGTTTTGTGGCCCTACAACCACCTGGCGGGGACTGTATCCCAGAAAAGTGAACAGGAGGGTATCACCCGGACTGGCATGAATCACGAATTGCCCCTGAGCATCGCTAATGGTACCTACTACGGTTCCTTTTACCCGAACGGTAACCCCGGATAGAGGCTCTCCGTTCTCGGCGTCGCGGATCTGTCCGCTTACCTGATGGGTAGCCTGTTGGGCCGAAGACGGAAAGGACAATGCCCCCAGCAACCAAACCCCTATTGCTAAGGCAAGGACAAACGGGGCATACCTCGGGCTTCGGCAATTTCCTGCCTGTGCAGGGTAGTCTCGTAAATTGTACATCTGGTGTGGCATAACAAGGTGTTTTTGAGTGAAAAATGGTGATTGATTATGAGGATGTTGATTTTGCTTGGTTATCCAAAGCAGCCGGCAACTGCAGCTGCACCTCTCGCCCATCATACTGCACCACCTGATCGCCCCGATTCCCCTCCAGATCAATGGGCCAGGGATGAGTGGGCGTTACCCAGCGGATGACAAAGACCCGTTTAGGCAGCATGCCCGGAAAACTTCCCTCCCGCCGGCCAATAGTCAACAGATGCCGTTGCTCGTCATACCGAATGGGAATCAGGCTATATGCACCTTTTTCATAGGCATAAGTCTTCCCGTCGTCTTCATACAGGGTAAATTGGCCGTTGGCACCGGTATACACATGCAATACCAGGGTATCGGCCGGCTTCTGATCCGTATATTCCATGGCAGGGCCCAAGGGAATGATGCTGCCCGCTTTTGCAAATACCGGGATATGCTCATAAGGAGCGGCCGCCTTAATCGTCTGCCCACCGGGCAGATCAGCCTCCCGGCCTGCCTGCCGGCGAGGCAGGTATTTTCCGGTAAAGAAATCATACCAATTGGCTTGTGAGGGTAAGTATACCCGGCGGCTCCTGGCCTGATAGGCATATACCGGATTCACCAATAATGCCGGCCCAAACATGTAAGCATCATGGATTTGCCAGCTTGTACTATCGGTTGGGAAATCCATTGCCAGGCCTCTCATCAGGGTATAATGGTTCAGGTACACGGCACCAGCCAGAGAATAGATATAAGGCAACAGCCGATAACGGAGCCGGTCGGTGAACAAAATGGCCTGATAAGTTGGGCTTCCTGGCGGCGCGATGGTGAAGATTTCCCGGTAAGGAGCCTGGCCATGTGCCCGGAAAAGCGGACAGAAGGTGGCAAACTGATACCAGCGGGTCATGAGCTCCTGCCATTCCCTTTCAGCGGCCGTGTCGGGGTGCTGAAAATGGGTTTCTGTGGCAAATCCGCCTATATCCATAGTCCAGTAGGGGATGCCCGACATGGAAAAGCTGATGCCCGTAGCAATTTGATTTTTCATGTCGGCCCAGGTGGCTCCGATGTCGCCGCTCCAGGTAGCGGCGGCATAACGCTGGCTGCCTCCCCAGGCCGAACGGGTAAGGATGAAAACCCGCTGCTGCGGAGCGGCTTGCCGTTGTCCCTCATAAAAGGCTTGTGCATTTACGAGTGGATACGCGTTGAATACGCAATCTGCCGGGCCGGCAGCCGTTGGATTCATCAGTGCTTTTCGTTTGCTGATGGATGCATTGGATAAAATATCAGGTTCTGAAGCGTCAAGCCACCAGGCATCCACTCCCAGGGTAAATAGCCGCTCGTCGACCAGATGCCAGAAAGCTTTTCGGGCACGTGGGTTAAAAGCGTCGTAAAACGTAGACACATACCCGACCCAGTCTTTTTGCTGATCCCAGATATTTTGCCGGTACAGCCATCCGCTGTCCCAGAACGGTTGAAAGGTGTTGGCTGTCTGGTAAAACTTTGGCCATACCGAAATCATAAAATGCATGTGATAGCGTTGATGCAATGTGTCGATCATGGCCCGGGGGTTGGGATAGCGTGCAGGGTCAAACTGTTGGCTACCCCACTGGTCTTTTTTCCAGTAAAACCAATCCTGCACAATATTATCCAGCGGCACGTGGAGCTGCCGGAAACGGGCGGCCATATCCAGGATTTCCTGCTGAGAGGCATAATGTTCACGGCTTTGCCAAAAACCATAGGCCCAACGCGGAAAAATGGGAGCCCTGCCGGTCAGGTAGCGATATCCGCTGATGAGGCTGTCGGGACAAGAGCCATACATGAAAAAATAATCAATGGCTTTTGCTGCTTCTGCAGCCAATCGAAGATGCTGCTGTTCCTCCCAGGTAATCGGGCGGTGCCATTTCACGGAAAAAAATGACTCGTTCCCATCAGGCCGCCACTGTATTTTAATGGGGTAAGTTTCACCGGCTTTCATATCCACCGGCATCAACACCGAAGCCGGATTCCAGCTTTGGCGCCACCGGTCTATGACCAACTTGCCATCCCACCAAACTTTCAGATAACCTCCTACGGTAAACAAAAACACGTGCACGCCGCTATAAGGAGAGCGAATGGCGCCTTCCCAGGTGATCTGGGCATGGGCGTTCAGGGTGAAGGAAGAGGGTAAATGGCTGAGATCGGATAAATAGGTATAAGCGATATGATTCTCCTGGCGGACTATAGGATCAGCCGCTTGGCGGTAATCTTCTTCATATACGGCGGTCAGGGCTCCAGGTTCGCCCTCGGCATTGTGTAATTCCAATTCGCTGAGCTCGCTGTAGGTGGTGCATGCTTCCGGGGAAAATGAGCTGATGCCATTGTTATTCCACAGCAGCCCGCTATGATGGGTATTCCAGATAAAAGGCACGAAAGCTTCCGTATTGTGCTGGGCCAGTTCAATGATTTGTCCTTTGATATTGGTTAAGCCCAGTTGATTTTCCCCCAAGCCATACCAGGCATCCCGGGCGGTATCTACAAACACCTGGCTCACCCGATAGGCTGCCTGCCCGCCTACCGTGGCGGGAATAAATCGTCGCCCCGAATACGCTTTTTCCTGCAGCAACACTTGTCCCCGGTAATCCCTGAACACGATCTGATCCTTATCCGGCAGGATGACCACCTGCAGGGAATCGGTAGTAAGCCTAATCTGGGATGGTTCAGCTGCTATATGGCAGGCAAATGCGGAATCCGGAGGAAGAACGATCATCGGGTTGGTTGCAGTATCTAGTTGCTCTTCAGCCGAGGCCTGGACATGTATGATCGTAGGAGAAACCGCTTGAACACGCAACAGACGGGTGTTAAAGCGAGGATCTCCTAAGTGGATCTCTACCCCGTTTGGAAGCTCCCGATAGGTAAAATGAGTTGCGTTTTGGGGCTGCGCACAACTATATAGGGCAGAAGTCAGTAGCCACGCCCATATCCATCCTAAGGAGTACCTGTTTGGCCTGTGCATCCGTACGCTCATTTATTCACGCACCAAAAATAACCGGATGCGCAAGGAACAGGGGGTGTGATTTCGCTACAAAGCGGGCATGATTTGTACCCGCAAGGGTATCATTTGTTTCTAATCTGGGTATGATTTGATTATGGCCGGGATGCATCATCGGCAACAGAGGCTTGTTGTGCCCTCATTTGTTGCTGGTATTCGGAGGGAAGGATCTGAAAGGCCTCTTTAAAATAGCGGGTAAAATATTTGGGATTGTTGAAACCCACGCTATAAGCCACTTCAGACACAGTCATCCGGGAATGGGCGAGCAGCTGACGGGCATGTTCCAGGCGAATTCTGCGGATGAATTCCAGAGGCGATTTACCCGTAAGGGCGACAATTCTCTTATAGAGGGCAGCCCGGCTCATATACAATTCCTGGCTGAATTTGGTTACCGAGAAGCCAGGATCCTGCAAATGTTTTTCCACTGCTTTGCGTGCTTTTTCCAGAAACTGCTCATCTTCTGGCGGCATTTGCACCATGGGCGGGGTAAGATCAACGGATGGGGGCTGCAGCTTCTGTGCCCTGCGTTTTTCCCGCAAAAGGTTACGAATGCGGGTCTGAAGGATTTCAAAATTAAATGGTTTCACCAGGTAGTCATTGGCACCGGCATCTAATCCTTCGATCTGCTGTTCGTCCCCTGCACGGGCGGTAAGCAAAATCAAGGGAATTTCGGCAGTTCTCGGATCGGCTTTCAGCTTTTTGGCCAGGGCAATGCCATCCATCCCCGGCATCATAATATCGCTCACAATGAGGGCTGGATGCTCGTGCAATGCTTTTTCCCAACCTGCTTGTCCGTCGGCTGCCTCTAAAATCCGATAGTGCAGTTGCAGATTATCTTTCAAATAAAAACGAAAATCATCGTTGTCTTCGATGAGCAGGATGGTAGGTTTGTGTCGGGCATTTTCTTCTGCAGGCTTAACGGATGCTTGCGAAACAGGTATCCGGCTCACCTGCCAAGGAGCGGTTTCTAAGGTAGAAGGCAAAGATTTTACCGGGAACCAAACATCAAATCGGGAACCATTTCCAGGTGCACTTTTCACGGTAATTTCCCCACCATGCATGCGCACAAACTCCCGCGTAATGGAAAGCCCTATGCCGCTGCCCTGATTCATGATTTCCGGCGGAACATCGTGTTGGAAAAAGCGTTCAAAAATATAGGGTTGTTTCTCCTCAGGAATGCCGATACCGCTATCGATTACGCTAAGCAGAAAATAAGGCTGATCTTGCTGGGCCTCGTCTTTTCGCATCACATGCTCCATCCGCAGCACCACGCTGCCTCCCACTGGGGTGAACTTAAAAGCATTGGAAAGCAAATTGAAGACGATACGCTCAAGCTTATCGGCATCAAAGGCCATCTGCAACGAGGAAAGGTTAGTTTCGATGGTAAAGGCAATTTGTTTGCGGTCGGCAATATCCATAAACGACATGGCAAGTTCGCGTACATAAGCCACTACATCGGCTTCGGCAAGGTGCAAAGGAATGGATTGGGTTTCAAGCTTGCGGAAATCGAGCAACTGATTGACCAACAACAAGAGCCTGCGGGCATTCCGGTAGATGAGTTGCAGTTGTTTCTGCAGTTCGGGATAGGCTTCCTGTTTAAGCAATCGTTCTACAGGGGTTAGAATAAGCGTCAGGGGAGTACGGAATTCATGGCTTACATTGGTGAAAAACCGGATCTTCATCATATCCAGTTCGTGCATCCGCTGGGCTTCTAGCTGCTGTTGCTGCAATTGAAAATGCATACGAGCCCTGTCCAGCAATATTTTCCTGGCTAGCCATAAACAACCGATAAGAAAAGCCGCATAAAGCAGGTAAGCCCAGATCGTGCGCCAGAAAGGAGGCAGAATGGTGATATCGAGCGTAGTCCCCCGGGTATCCCATACGCCGTCGTTATTGGCAGCCACCACATGCAGCACATAATGCCCCGGATTCAAATTCGTGTACACCGCCTTGCGTTGGCTGCCATCGGTATAGATCCAATCGCGATTGAATCCTTCCAACTTGTAAGCATATCCATTCCGGATAGAAGGAGTATAACCGAGCGCTGCAAATTCAATGGAAAAATCATTTGCATTGTAAGGCAATACCAGCGAACGGGTTTGCGTGAGAGCCTGCTTCAAGATCACATGGCCTTTAATCTTTTCACCCACCCGAACCTCGTGATTAAAGATTTGCAAATTGGTTAAAACAATGGGAGGGATTTCGCGACTGATTTCAATATGGGAAGGGTCAAATAAATTGAATCCATTGGGTCCACCAAAAGCCAATAAGCCTTCCCTGAGCCGATAAGCGGCCTTTTCGTTGAATTCCCTTCCCTGCAGGCCGTCGAGCTCATCAAAATTGCGAAAATGAAATTGCCATTTTCCGTTGTTCTGGCTGATCTGCAGGTTACACAGGCCATTGGGTGTGCCCATCCACAGCTGATGAGCAGGATCTTCCAGGATCGTGAGGATGGCATTGTCCGGTAGCCCATCTTTCTGATAAAACTGCTGGATGATTCCTGTTGCCGGGTTCAGCAGGTTCAATCCCTCCCGGGTGCCAATCCACATCCAGCCCCGGGAATCTTCGCACAGGGAAATCACATTGTCATTGCTTAGTGCATGGGGGTTACCTTCCTGATGCCCATAATGCGCCAGGATACGCCCCGAGGAAGGATCCATCACATCCACGCCTCCGGCCGTACCAATCCATAACCGCCCCTGCCGATCCTGCAAGAGCACGGAAATATATTTTAAGGCCGTGGCATGCGGGTCGCTCAAGGCATAATGGATAAAATGGCCCGTTTCCGGATCGAGCCGATCCAATCCCTGACCCAGCGTGCCAATCCACAAGCGCCCCTGCCGATCCTGCAAAATATCCCAGACTTTATCCCCCGCCAGCGAATAAGGATCATCATCCCGATGCCGATAATGGATAAAACGATGCCCATCAAAACAATCTAATCCGCCATAGTAAGTGCCAATCCACAGCTTGCCTTGACGATCCAGACACAAGCTCACAATCACATTGTTGGAAAGCGAATGCGGATCCCCTGCGCGATGGACATATTGCCGGAAAATATTCTGCTTCCGGTCAAAATAAATCAATCCACCCCCGTTGGAACCAATCCATAGATTGCCTTCGGCATCTTCCACAAACCGATTCACATCGTCGTACCCCCATTCCGCCGGATGGGCAAACCAGTGTTTATACAACGGGAAACGATCAAATTGCTCGTTGTAATAGCAGAATCCTTTTTTGTAAGTACCCACCCAGATGATGCCCGACGCATCCCGGAACAGTGCATAGACGCTGTTTTGGCTTAAGCTTTTATCGTCATCGGGCTGATTGAGGACATAGCTAATTCGAAAATCGGGCAGATGAATGATATTGATTCCTCCATGATCGGTGCCCACCCAGATATTGCCTTTGCGGTCCTGGATGATGCCATATACAATGTCGTTGTTTAAGGGATAGCTAAGATTGCTTTTGCTGAAATGGATGTATTGCTGGCTGGCAGGGTTGTAGTAAAATACTCCGGCTGCGTCCTGGGTAGGATAAGCCCAGAGGCCGCCGTCTCGATCCACAAACAGGCTATAGTTGCCCACACGGGTGCTGTTTCGGGCTATCCTATCCGTTTGATAGCCTATCTGTAAGGTCTGGGCATTGATTTCCGCTATGCGTCCGCGCCAGTCAATCACCCACACATTGCCCCACCTGTCGAGGGTGATGCTGGTGAGGCTATCGCTCAACAGCCCTGTATTTGACAACTTTTTGCTTAATACCAGGTGGCTCGTTTGCGTCCGGGAATCATAGCAGTAGAGATTGCCTGCTGCAGGGGCATAGGCGAGGTCATATAAAAACCAATAGCGTTGCTGCCGATCCCGAATGATCTGAGCCACCGTGCCCGGGGGTAGTCCCAATGTCTGCAGCTCATGCAGATAATTCCTGCAAAAGCTTTCTGTACGTGGATCGTAAATATCGGCTCCATTGCGGGTATTGATCCATAACCTTTGATGGGGAAAGGGATAAATGCTGGTGATGAAGTTGTCGCTCAGCGAGGTGGTATCATTGACCTGATGCCTGAATACCGTGAAATGATAACCATCATACCGGTTTAAGCCAGACATGGTGCCGATCCACATAAATCCTTGATCATCCTTCCAAAAACAGTTTACCTGATTGTGCGATAAACCTGCATCCATATCCACCCGGGTAAAGGAAAACCGGGTGAGCTGACCCATGGCCTGCAGCCCATAGCCCAGCAGTACGCTCCACAATCCGATGCGGAACAATTGGCGAAACATAGCCCGGGAAAATAAACGCTTTCTGGTAAGTTAAACAAATTCTGATTTACCCCAACATTTGGGTTTTTCTATCTTTAGGGCATGCAAATTAGTTTCCATGGTGCCGCCCGAACAGTCACGGGCAGCAAACATTTGATCACCCTGAAATCGGGTACCCGCATCTTGTTGGATTGTGGCATGTTTCAGGGCATGGGCGTCCGGGCTGAACAACTGAACCACGAGTGGGGTTTTGAGCCTGCTTCGGTGCACATGCTTATCTTAAGCCATGCCCATATTGATCATTCGGGTTTGATTCCCAAGCTGGTACACGACGGCTTTCATGGTCCTGTATATTGTACTCCGCCTACGCGAAAACTCAGCGAACTGCTGCTGCTGGATAGTGCCAATATTCAGGAACAAGAGGCCGATTTTGAAAACCGAAAAATAGGTCGGCTTACTGCAACAGCCGGGCATGCTCAGCCGCTTTATACCCCAGCCGATATCCCGGCTGCCATGGCTTTGTTCCGCGAACTGCCTTATGACCAATGGCACAAGCTTTCTGAAGAAGTGGAATTGATGTTTACCGATGCCGGCCATATCTTGGGCAGTGCCTGTGTACATCTTCGCATTTATGAAAATAACCAGACATTCCACCTGAGCTTTTCCGGTGATGTAGGCCGTTATCGCGATGTGATCCTTCGCTCGCCCGCCCCATTTCCCCAGGCCGACTTTTTAATCATGGAATCAACCTATGGGAATAGCTTGCACGAGCCCGCCAGCCAGTCGGCCGATCAGCTTCTGGGCTGGATCACCCATACCTGCTTGGAGAAAAAAGGTAAACTCATCATCGCTGCCTTTAGCCTGGGCCGCACCCAGGAAATCTTATACTACCTCAACCAGCTGGAACTCGAAAATCGCTTGCCCGCGCTCCGGTATTATCTGGATAGCCCGCTAAGCATAGCCCTTACCGAAGTCATCAAACAATATCCCGACTATTTCAATGCACGGGTAAAAAAGCTGCTCATCCGCGACAGTGACCCCTTTCATTTTCAAGGCCTGCAATACATCAAAGAGGTGGCCGATTCCAAATTGCTAAACTATATAGATGAGCCTTGCGTGATCATCAGCGCAAGTGGCATGGCCGACGCGGGACGCATCAAACACCACATCAGCCACAATATTGAAAATTCCAGAAATAGCATTTTGTTTACAGGTTACTGCGAGCCGGAATCCCTTGGGGGACGCTTGCTTACCCACCCCAAAGAAATCCACTTGTTTGGGACACCGCATGAAGTACACGCAGAGATTGGCCAATTAAAGTCTATGAGTGCACATGGCGACTATGAGGACCTGCTGCAATGGCTGGGCTGCCAGGATCCCCGACGGGTGCGACAGCTGTTTTTGGTTCATGGGGAATATGATGTGCAGCTGGATTTCCAACAGCGACTGCTGCGGAAGGGCTTCCCCGAAGTGCTCATTCCCGATTTGCATCAATCCTTTTACCTTAGCCTTTAAACACCCACTCATGCGCGGTTGCAAGGCCTCCATGCTGCTTTTTATCCTTTGCTGGAAAATGACCAGCGGCCAGGTAGCAGTATCCTGGCCTGTATTGCCTTTTCAGAAGCAAGATGCCGTAAATCCCATCCTGAAGCCCGACCCATCAAAGTCATGGATAGACCCCATCAGCGGACAACCCGTGCAATGGATGGCCCATAACGTGTTGAATCCGGCGGCTGTGGTCAGCAACGGACAAATATGGCTGCTCTTCCGTGCCCAGGATAGCTCAACCCTGGCCCCTACCGGCACTTCCCGCATTGGGCTGGCCTCGTCTGCCGATGGGCTGCATTTTCATATTCATCCGGCACCGGTGCTGTTCCCCGCCCATGACGCCCAACAAGCTTATGAGTGGCCGGGAGGCGTGGAAGATCCACGGGTGGTACAAAGCCACGACGGCCGCTATGTGATGACCTACACGGCTTATGACGGCCATCTGGCCAGGCTTTGCATCGCTTCATCCCACGATCTGCAACATTGGCAAAAGCATGGCCTGGCATTCCCCGATCAGCCCCATCGCTGGTCAAAATCGGGTGCCATACTCACCGAACTGAGCAACGGAAAACTGGTAGCCAAGCGCATCCGGGGTAAATACTGGATGTATTGGGGCGATACCCACATTTTCATTGCTACCTCTACCGACCTGATCCATTGGCATATCCTCCGGGATAGCAGCGGCAAACCCATTTCACTGATGGGACCCAGACCTCATCGGTTCGACAGCCGTCTGGTAGAGCCAGGCCCGCCTCCGGTGTGGACCCCCCAGGGCATCTGGTTCATCTACAACGGCATGAACGCCTCCGATAGCCTGCGCTATCCACCTCTCCCCCCTGATGCCTATGGCGTCGGACAAGCCTGGATTGATCCCAACGACCCTACTCATGTCCTTAAACGGTTATCGGCCCCCTTCCTCATACCCAAAAAAAACTATGAACAGGAAGGACAAGTGAACCAGGTATGTTTTGCCGAAGGGCTGGTTTGGTTTTCAGGAAAATGGTATCTCTACTACGGCACGGCCGACTCGCGCATAGCTGTGGCCATTCATTCTCCCTGAAGGGATGCAGCAGAAGCTTCGGGGTGAAACCAGTTCCATATTAATCTGGCCCGGGAGGGGCCCACTTCCTGCTGCAGCTCTGCTTCACTCAGCTCCCGGATCCGCCGTACAGAGCGATACTTCAACAACAATTGGTCGGCCGTCCGCTTGCCAATGCCCGGGATAGCCTCCAGTTCATTTTTGAATGTGCCCTTGCTGCGCATCTGCCTATGAAAACGAATGCCAAACCGGTGCACCTCATCGCGAATATGCCGGATCAGCCGCAGGCTTTCGCTGCGATAAGGCAGCTTTACGCTTTCCCGATCTCCCGGGAAAAAGATTTCCTCTTCCTGCTTGGCCAGGCCAATGACGGTGAGCTTGCCCCGAAGATCCAATGCTTCCAGGCTCTCCAGCGCCGCATTAAGCTGGCCCTTGCCTCCATCGATAATCACCAGCTGGGGCAATGGCTTTGCTTCTTCAAGCAAACGCTTGTAGCGCCTGTACACGATTTCTCGCATCGAGGCAAAATCATCGATACCCTGCACTGTCTTTACATGAAAATGACGGTAGTCTTGCTTGCTGGGCCTGCCATCCTTGAATACCACACAGGCTGCCACGGGAAAACTTCCCTGAAAATTAGAATTATCAAAGCATTCAATGTGGCGGGGTAATTCGGGCAATTGCAAATCTTCCTGCAGTTGCCGCAATACTTCTAGCTCATGCCCTTCCTCGTTGCGGTCTAGCAACAATCGCTTTTTTTGTTCCTGCTCTTCCCGATAAAAATGCGCATTTTTCAACGAAAGCTCCAGCAACTTCTTTTTATCACCCGACCGGGGCACCGTGACCTTCACCTCCGGATCGGGATAGGCAACTGCAAAGGGGACAATGATTTCCAGTGCCTGGCTGCGGAAGGTTTCCCGCAAATGCACAATAGCCCGCACCAGCATGTCGGCCTTGTCTTCTTCCTCTACTTTGGGTTCCACCATCAGGCTTTTGCTGTCCATGACCAAGCCCCTGAGCACCCTTAGGTAATTCACATACCATACCCGCCTGCCGGGCTGCCCGTCTTCAGCCACCGAAAACACATCCACGTCACCGACACGAGGATTCACGATAGCAGATCTTGCCTGATAAGCCTGCAAATCTTCAATCTTCTTTTTCCAAATTTCAGCTTGCTCAAATTCCAACCGGGCCGCACAAGCCTGCATCTGCACTTTAAATTCGGCGATCACCGGCGCCAGGTTACCCCGCAAAATTTCTTTGACCTGGCGAATGCCCTGCATATAATCCTCTTCCGTCTGCAGCCCTTCACAGGGTCCCTTGCAGTTGCCCAGATGATATTCCAGGCATACCTTGAACTTTTTCTTTTCAATATTCTGGCGCGTGAGATGCAGGGAACAAGTGCGCAATTGCACGACCGACCGGATGAAATTCAGCAACTCCCGTACCTTTCCAACCGAGGTAAAAGGCCCCAGGTAGGTTGATCCATCATCCAGTTTCCGTCGGGTAAGAAAAACACGGGGAAAAGGTTCATTTTTAATGACGATATACGGATAAGATTTGTCGTCCTTCAGGTTAATGTTAAAACGCGGCTGAAATTCTTTAATCAAATTATTTTCCAGTAAAAAAGCATCCTGTTCGGAATTGACTACTGTCCATTCAATGCGCTGAATGAGCGAAACGAGCCTGCGTGTTTTATAAGCCGTTACCTGACGGGAAAAATAGGAACTGATGCGTTTGTGCAAATCCTTTGCCTTACCCACGTAAAGCAGTTCATCGTTTGCCCCATAGTAACGATACACTCCCGGCTGGTGGGGAATGGTAGGCAAAATCTGCTTGAACGCTTCTGGCTTCACCGCTTCACAGATTTACATAAACTTTCCGGA
This sequence comes from Thermoflavifilum sp., assembly GCA_019683625.1. Classification (GTDB taxonomy): domain Bacteria; phylum Bacteroidota; class Bacteroidia; order Chitinophagales; family Chitinophagaceae; genus Thermoflavifilum. The sequence goes on from JADGHY010000001.1 coordinate 43,003, forward strand.
ATTCAGGCCTGCGGCGCAAAGAAAACCCTTACGTATATGCGCCGGGGAGCAAATAATTGCATGTGTTCATAAGTAATCATCTCCACACTTTTGCCCGCCTGATAGAGCAATTGTTTGGAAGTATGATAGAGAAAATTATCGGTCATGCTCTTCACATAAATGCTGTGAATCGTATGGCTGGGATTCACCTGCAAATAAATCTGATAGGGCTTGGTCTGGGCTCCCTGCGAAGTGTAGATAATGGTGATTTTCCCGGTCAGGCTATCTGCAAAACTCTCAATCCGATACATACCCCTGAATGCCGGCCGATCGATGTCCAATGCCATGAAAGGTTGAAAAACCGCCAACAGATTCTCCCGGGTTAACGGCATCCACACCGTGTCGGTATGTTGATTCATACTGACCACCTTCATCAGAGACAGATGGCTGCTATCCTGCAGGAAGCTATCAATCTGCTCGCTGAAATATTTTTTCAGGCTAAAATATTCCTGCTCCGTCCCCTCCTGGATGTTGCCGGCTTGACGCGTCCGGCAACCCAAAAGTCCTATCAAAACCATCAAACAGCAAACCTTGAACAGGTCTTTCATCATCCAACAAAATTAGGGATTGGTGCCTAAAAAATAAGCCGGTGTGAACACACCGGCCGCACGCAGATAACAGTAATTAAACCTACAAAGTAAAGCCTGCGGAAAAAATGTTTGACACCACCATGTACGATGCAATGAAATCTATATATAAGAGCCTAAAAGCCGGGCAAACGTTGCATCCCTTGGCAAAAAAAATTTAGGAATTGGCTATCAAGGGATTACACCAATCTTCCAGGATACCAGATAAAGATTTTCCTTTAAATGAGGCTGATGGCGATAGGCATTGAGCAATTGATAATGCAGATCGGGCCCCATGAATAGCTGCCCTCTGCCCACGGGCACAATGAAGCTACCTGAAAGCAAGGCACTCAGATTCCACCTGCGCAATTGCTGATCATCGGCTACATAGCGCTGATAAGCCGGCACATACACATACTGTTGCTGGTGCAAAACCACATCCAATCCCGCTCCGCCGGTGATTTGCCACTGAATGTTCCGGAACAATCTGCTCCGGTAGCCCATAAAGACGGGCAATTCCACATTCACCTGCTGATTGACAAGCGTGGTATATTGATCAGGAGCCAGCAAGGCATTGGGATTATAGGCGCCATACACGGTAGAAAGTTGCGCCGGGGTGCCACTGGTTGTGGTCATGGGATTCGCATTGCGGGTATAGGCAGCTCCAGACAGATTCACGGCCTGAATATGGTATTGAAAAGCCAAAAGCTGTACGCCTGAGCCTATCACCATCTCGCGGCGCAAAGTGGTCTGTACTTCCACACTGGCCAGATAGGAAAAAGCAGGATCATGACCAAGGGCCGATGAAGGAATATAATTGTTGGCTGGCCTTCTCATAAAACTTTGGGCTACCGAAGGTGAAGCAGCCCCTTGTTGGACGAGTTGCCTGTAGCCCACACCTGGCGCAAAGGCGATATGAAAACTCAGAGGAGTGGCAGATGGGGCGGTGTCTTTTTGCCGAACAGGAAGCCCCCATCCCGGGGGAAGTTGCAACACAGCACGTGGATGACGAAGCTGCTCAGGGTAAGGCGATAGGCTTATGCCAGCCAGTGAAGGCCAGGAGGCCTGGGCTAAAAGTGCAGGTTTTTGCTTCACTGCAGGCTTCTGAACCGTTGAAGTAACAGAAACATTCCATTGGGAAGAAGCCTTGCCAGATTGGTGCAAAGGCTGGGATTGCCGGTGATGATGCTGCGGTATTGAAGCAGATAAATGGGTTTGCGGAGGTACTGTTTTACCGGAAGAAGAGGAGGCAGAAGAGGCAGACTTGCTTCCAGCTAAAGACGGATGGGTTATTACCTCATTCGGTGCTAGCCTCCCGGCCGGAGAGCGATGCATCATCCACCAGGTGGCGCTGCCAGCCCCGAGTATCAGCAGCCAGGTGGCAGCTATGGCCCACCCTTTCCTACGCCGCCTGCGTTTTAATCCCTGCTCGATCCTTTGCCAGCTGTCTTCGGCCGGCTCCAGCTCAAATGCATTTGCGGCCTGCCGGATACGTCTCAGCCATTCCTCTTCATGCAATTCTTCCTCACTGTTCATAAGCCGTGTAGTTTTTTATTCAATCGGATATTTTTATCTGCCTGACCTTCCGAAAGCCGGGCTTGCAGCCAGGCTCGCGCCCGCGCAAATTGTGAGCGGGAAGTGCCTTCATCTATGCCTAACAGCGCTGCAATCTCCCGGTGAGCATACCCTTCTATGACATGCAGGTTGAAAATCGTCCGGTACCCCTTCGGCATCTGCAAGATCAGCTGAATCAATTCCCGCTCTTCAGCTGACGCCTGACTGGGCAATATGTTTACTGCTTCCGACTCCTCTTTTCTGTCTTCCAGCCAAATCCATTTCCGGCGACGGGTGAAGTTCACCGCAACCCTTACCATGATCTTACGAATCCAGCCCTCCAAAGGACCTGCAAAACGAAATTGGTGCAGATGCAAAAACACACTGATAAAGCCTTCCTGCATCACTTCTTCTGCATCCACCCTGTTGCCCACATAACGCATGCATAAGCCCAGCATGCGCGGTGCAAACCGCTCATAAAGGGCCTTTTGCGCCTCCCTACGGCCTGCTAAACAGGCCTGTACCAGCGCTCGATCATCCTGATATTCCAGCTGTTCACCCAATGGTTTTGGCTATTGTGTAAGACAAATTACAATTTTAAAACGTTGCACCTCCGTCTCAAAAACCTGGTTAAATTTTCCTCAGATGGATATTCCCACCCCCTCCTTATCCCGAAAGACAGCGACAGGTCGCCAATTGGCATGTTTTTAGCTACATATCATATGGTTTTTTCTGACTTTTGCGTTAAACGTCATCATCCATGAAATATTTGCTACACCTGAGCTTCTGGATCCTACCCCTGTGGATCACCGCCTGGCAAATGAAGCCTGCAACAGATCCTTTCGATGAGGTAGTAAAGGCCTTAAGAGCCGGAAATGCTACCGAACTAAGCCGGTATTTCGATAACATGATCCAAATCACCTTACTCGATCAGTCAAGTTCCTATAGCAAAGCCCAGGCCACCATGATCCTGAAAGATTTTTTTTCGAAAAACCCCGTCAAATCTTTTCAGCTGATCCATGAGGGCGGACAAGATTCCCGTTTTGGAATTGGAAAAATGATAACGGCCAACGGCACCTACCGGATAACTTTCTTCCTTCGGCAACATGGGCCCGATCAATATGTACTTCAGGAAATTCGCTTTGAGACACAATCCTGAAACATCCTCCTTTGCAGGAAGCAGTCTTTAAAAAAAACCATGCTATCCTGGCTTTTTTAGATAGCCCAGAAATGTCTTTTCTTTGTGCATGTGTATGGAAAATGAGCTTTCCTCAAGCAGGCAAGCAGCTTATGAAGTGCGCCTGAAGCATTTTATTCAAGAGGCCTTGGCCGAAGACATTGGCGATGGTGACCACAGCACCTTATGTTGCATTGCTGCGGGCCAGCAAGGGGCTGCTTTGCTGGTTGCCCAATCATCAGGTATTCTGGCTGGGGTACACGTGGCACAAGCCATCTTTCGCTGGCTTGACCCTCATTGCCAGATGGAAATCTTTAAGCACGATGGCGACAGCATACGGCCCGGAGATCCCGTTTTACAAATAGCGGGCAGCCTGCGGACAATCCTTTCGGCCGAACGCTTGGTGTTAAACTGCATGCAGCGGATGAGCGGCATTGCCACCCTAACCCGAAAATATGTGGATCTCCTTGCCGGAAGCCATACACGTCTGTTAGATACCCGGAAAACCACACCCAATTTTCGTCTGCTGGAAAAAGAAGCCGTACGCATAGGCGGCGGCGTGAATCACCGCATGGGCCTGTACGACTACATCATGCTGAAAGACAACCACATTGATGCCTGTGGAAGCATCGGCGAAGCTATCCGCCGGGCAAAAGCTTATCTTCACCAACATCAGCTTTCGCTGCCCATAGAAGTGGAAACCCGTAACCTGGAAGATGTCCGGCAAGCCCTGAAGGCAGGAGGCATTCAACGCCTGCTGTTCGATCATTTCTCACCACAAGAGGTGAAGCAGGCCGTGGAAATGGTCAATGGAGCCTGTGAAACGGAAGCCTCCGGAAATATTGATCTGCACAACCTGAAGGCTTATGCAGCCACCGGGGTGGATTTCATTTCCGTGGGCGCACTCACGCACCAGGCTGTGAGCCTGGATATGCATCTGAAATACCTATCTTCAGCCCCCTAATCCTTTATTTTGCACCCCATGATGGTGGAAAATCCCCAAGAAGCTGCTGCTTCCCGCATCCGATTGATTGTCAACCCCCATGCCGGCCGTCATAAACAAAAATTATGGTTGCAAGATATTCGTGCCAGCCTGCATAAGTATCGGGTGGCATACGAAGTATGCTGGACAAATTATCCCGGCCATGGCAGGGAGCTGGCAGCCGATGCCATTGCCAATGGAATTGAATTCGTGGGCGTGGTAGGGGGCGATGGGTCGGTCAACGAAGTGGCAACTGCCTTCGCAGAAGCATCGGCAACACCTCATCATACCAGATTGATCATTGTCCCCGCCGGAAGCGGAAACGGACTTGCCCGTGCCTTGGGCATCCCCCTCTCCCCCCGGAAAGCTATTGAATTGGTAAATAGTGCATATACCCGATGGATAGATGCCGGAATGGCCAACGGCAGATATTTTTTCAGCAATGCCGGCGTGGGATTCGATGCCCTTATCGCCCGTCGTTTTGCCGGTCATACGCTCCGGGGCATCATCACCTATTCCTGGCTTACCCTTGCAGCTTTCCAAAAATACAAGGCGAAAAAATATACCCTGTGCATCGACGGAACATGTTATCAGGAAAGAGCTTTCCTGATTGCCGCGGCCAATAGCAATCAATTTGGCTATGCTTTTAAAATTGCTCCACATGCCCTGCCCGATGATGGCTGGCTGGAAGTGTGTATCATAGGCCCGCTAAATTGGGCATCCCTGGCTAAACTGGCCGTACAAGCCCTGCGCGGAAATTTCGGATCTGGAGATACCAGGGTGAAATTTTACCGGGCCAAACAGCTTTCTATCCAACGCAAAAAGCCTATCAAATGGATGCAGGTCGATGGTGAGCCTGTTGATATCCGACAAAACGGACGGGTGGAAATTAGCCTGCTTCCCCGGGTTGTGCCCGTGATGGTGCCCACACCTGTGCAAACCGTCCCGCCCCATTTTTGAGCGTGCTATTTTTAAGGCTGACTGATTGTTTATCTTTAGAAATGAAT